>JBFKSL010000572.1:0-3009 GCA_041626995.1 Ketobacter sp.
AAACCGAGCAAGCATAGCCTTCTATCCAGTAAAAGGGATATTTATGTCGTATCTTAACGCGCAAGACGCCTCTTTCCTTCATATGGAGTCAACCAGAACACCGATGCACGTGGGTGGATTGCTGGTGTTTAAGCTTCCTGAATCTGCGGATAAGGACTATTTAAACAGACTCTTCGATAGGATGCTGAATTCACCGGTCGTCTCAGCCCCCTATAACCTTCGTTTGCGGAAAGGTTTGCTATCCAATGTGGCCCCCGCTTGGACAACGGCTAAGAAAATAGATATTGACTACCATGTTCGTCATTCGGCGTTGCCTTATCCTGGGGGAGAAAAGGAGTTAGGCATACTGGTGGCTAGACTGCATTCAAATCATATGGATATGGAGCGGCCGTTGTGGGAGTTTCATTTGATTGAGGGTTTGGAGAATCGCCGCTTTGGTATTTACATGAAAACCCATCACGCGATGATTGATGGCTTGGGCGCTATGAAGATGATCAAGCAATGGCTCAGTAATGATCCATTGAAAGCGAGTCATGTGGCACCCTGGTCTGTTTCTTATGGTAAAAGAAAAGCAAGGGCTACACTGACTTCGGCTAAACCAAAGCCTGGTCCAATAAAAGCAGTGCATCAGAAAGTGAAAGCAAGTGGTGAATTAGTTTCCAAACTTCAGGAAATGATGGATGTAGAAAAAAATCCCGAAGGAGGTATTTATTCGGCGCTGCACACTCCACGTACTTTGTTTAATCAACACATATCGCCACAGAGACGGTTGGCTACACAGTTGTATGATGTGTCGCGTTTTAAAAAGCTGCAAAAAGAAACGGGGGCAACCGTCAACGATATTTGTTTGGCAATAATTGCAGGTGCTACCAGAAGATATCTTCAGGAACTTGAAGTTTTACCAGATGAGTCACTGATTGTTTCTATCCCTGTTGGTTTACCCAGGCCGGACGGAACAGTGGGCAATGCCGCAGTTGGTTTCGCTTGTCCGCTTGCTACTGATGTGGATGAACCAGAGCAAAGACTCAAGGCAATTAGCAGTATAACCGGTCGTACCAAGCAGCAGCTTAAGAGTTTATCCCAGGAGGCACTGAAACAATTTTCCATAATGGGTATAGCGCCATTGATGCTGGGTCAGTTAACCGGGTTAGGTATGCAGATGCCTCCAATTTTTAATCTGGTTGTTTCAAATGTGATTGCCACACGGCACAAGTTATATCTTCAAGACGCTGAATTGGAAGCAATGTACCCTATTTCGATTTTGTTCGATGGTTATGCCTTAAATATTACAGTCGTGGGTTACGATGATCGTTTGGCGTTAGGTTTCACCGGTTGTCGGAATGCATTGCCAAGTCTGCAACGTTTGGCAGTTTATACTGGCGATGCTTTATCGGAATTAGAAAAGTCAGTATTTGGAATTGAACAAAAGGATTTTGCTGATTTAGAGCGTTAGTATCACGTTGCTATTCTTGCTTAGGGATTCCCAAAATATTTTGTAACAGTTGTGCGCTATATTGGTGCCTCATTTCTTTAGTTAATCCATTTGAACTACCTGAAGTATTTTGACAACTAAAATGAGCGGTTCGGTTATTGAAACTCATAAATTCGTGTGATGAACTATATAAGATTGTGAGAGGTGTTAGCGTTCATTTTTTTGAATAGGGAATTGTTTCTAAAGGCAATGGTTTGAGCCTTGGTAAGCGGTTGGGCATAACAGCACCTGTTTATAATGCATTTCACCCTGTTGTTGAAAGCCTTCAAAATTTAAAATCTTCAACGACCTCTCAATCAAAATACATTATCTAAATTAATCATATGTGAAAGCACAATCTTATCTGATGGTTAGATGTAGATCGTGGCGATTTGCTTTAATTGCGTTGGAATTTATCTGTGAAAGCAACAGAAGATCGAGTAAAGCACTACCATAAAGTTGTTGATTGCCAATACGCCTGCCCTGCACATACTCCCGTTCCAGAATATATTCGCTTAATTGCAGCAGGAAAATACACTGAAGCCTATATGGTGAACTGGGAATCCAATGTGTTCCCGGGCATTTTGGGACGCGTATGTGATCGGCCCTGTGAGCCTGCTTGTCGTCGCGGACGAATCGAAGGTAATGCAGAAGAGCCGGTGGCTATTTGTCGTTTAAAGCGAGTAGCAGCCGACAATAAACAGGTTTCCAACGAGCATTTTCCTGAAATACCTTCAGAGAAAAACGGTAAGCGGGTTGCTTTAATTGGTGCCGGGCCTGCGGCTTTAACCGTTGCGAGAGATCTCGCGCCTCATGGTTATCAAGTGACTTTGTTTGATCGCGAGAATAAAGCCGGCGGAATGATGCGTACACAGATTCCTCAGTTTCGTCTTCCTCCTCAGGTCATTGATGAAGAAACTGACCGCGTTTTGGGGATGGGTATCGATTATCGCCCGAACGTGGAGATCAACAGTTTACGTTCCGTTCTGGATGAAGGGTTTGATGCCGTGTTTATTGGCACCGGCGCACCCAAAGGGCGTGACTTGAATGTGTCTGGCAGAACGGAAGGCGCGAGTAATATTCACATTGGAATCGAGTTTTTAGCCAATGTGGCTTTCGATCATGTGAATACCATTGGCCGCAAGGTGATTATATTGGGTGGTGGTAATACCGCGATGGATTGTTGTCGAACAGCTCGTCGAATTGGTGGCGAGGATGTTCGAGTGGTGGTGCGTAGCCCATTTAAAGAAATGAAAGCTTCTCCTTGGGAAATTGATGATGCCAAGGCTGAAGATATTCCTATGTACGAAAACCATGTTCCAAAAGAGTTTGTCGTTGAAGACGGCAAGCTAGTGGCAATGCGTTTTGAAAAAGTGAACCCGGTTTATGATGAGAATGGTCGCCGTAGTTTGGTACCAACAGGAGAAGATCTGGTCACCATGGAATGTGATGATGTAATCATCGCTATTGGTCAGGATAACAGCTTCCCTTGGGTTGAGCGTGACTTGGGTATCGGCTTTAACCAATGGGATATGCTG
>JBFKSL010000573.1:0-3000 GCA_041626995.1 Ketobacter sp.
CATACCCATAGATACCGTTCGCGTCGTAGAGGAAAACAACCTAGTCAGGAACATAGTTTACCGGCCCTCCATTGCCACCCAAATTCAATTTCAAGCAGATCGGCTAACGACTCCACAACAGAAACTTGCCTGGCAGCTGGCTCACAAAGAAATTAAAATGGATAACCCATCGATAACCAAACTTCCAGAATCCCAGCAAGCGCAAGTGCTAAGAGTGGCCTACGAACACCTTCGCTACCGGCAACTGGGTAAAGCGCGAGACAAAGACGCCGCCAAACTGAGTTTTCAACTACTAAAACGCATAAGCAAACTAAAACACCAAGTGAAAAACCCTGAAACACCTCAGATCGTTCCACATCAGGGTCACAGAACTCAATTACTAGGCATCAGCGCGGGGCAACAAGAAGATCAGGATTTCTACGATATTCGCATTCGCATGAGTTATCACGACCTTATGGATAACACGGCGGGCTATCTGAAAGGCGCCTCCATCAATATTGGCGAAGCCCGTATTCGAAAGTTAAACGGCGAATCGGCTCAGTTGGAACAGTTAAACTTTATCGAAATCAGCTCGCACTCACCACGCAACCGATTTTTTAAGCCCGTTACTTGGCGCGTTGAAGCAGGGTTTGAACGGATGTATTCCCCACACATCGACTACCTGGCCCCCCAGCTTAACGGAGGCGCTGGCGTGACCTACCCATTAGGTAACAGCCTGATTTACACACTGGCCAGCGCACGCCTGGAATATAACGAACTATTCAATTCCAATTGGGCCGTTGGTGCTGGCGCCACCGCCGGGGGCTTAATATATTTCCCTTTTGGTACCTTGCAAGTAGAATCTCAGTACTTAAGCTTTAGTAATTCTGAAGAGCGCTATCAACATCAGCTGATCCAGAATTTCAACATAACCCGAAACCAGGCCCTGCGCTTAAAGGCAAGTCACAGCAAACAGATTGACACAACAACCGATGAATTCAGCGTGGAATTTCGACATTTTTTCTAGGCAATCTCTGATCAAGCCCCTCTTGATCATGCTAGGAGTGTTCACCATGAGTGGATGCAGTGGCTTTTTTTTCTACCCAATGAAAGAACTGGTACGCACACCAGAAGACTTAGACTTACGTTACCAGGATGTAAACGTCAAAACGGAAGACGGCGTGCAAATTCATGGCTGGTTATTACAAGCCGATAAACCCAAAGGCATTGTGTTTTTTCTTCATGGCAATGCGGAAAACATTAGCACCCATATTGGCAGCGTTTACTGGCTACCAGAACAAGGTTACGATGTGCTGCTGATGGATTATCGAGGATACGGGCTTTCCCAAGGCAAACCCGACTTCCCCCAAGTATTTCAAGACGTAGATGCCATGTATCGTTGGCTGCAAAACTACTGCAAGCAACATCAAATTCCATCGTATGTACTGGCGCAGAGCCTGGGCGCAACCATTTCAAGTTATTACTTTAGCCAGCTGGCCATGGAAGATCGCATATTTGAAGGGGTGGTGTTGGATTCAACTTTTTCCGGCCACCAGGATATTGCCCGCTATGTGCTAAACCGAAATATGATTACCTGGCCGTTTCAATTTATCGTACCGCATTTTCTTCCCACAGAATTTAATCCGAAAGATCACATTGCTCAACTTAGCCCTACCCCGTTACTGATGATGCACAGCCCCGATGATGCGGTGCTGCCCTACGAGCAGGGCAAGTTGGTGTACAACCAAGCAAAGGCGCCAAAATACTGGATCAACAACCAGGGGCCACACATTGCTACTTTTAACTTTCCCCAATACCGTCAAGTATTGCTGGAGTTTCTAGCCAATCCACAGCAACAACCCAATTTGCCTGCCACTAACCACGCACGAATGGATTAGTCTGCTTCTCATAACCAAAAGTGGACATGGGGCCGTGACCAGGAATGAATTCCACATCGTCACCCAGTGAGAATAAGTTTTCTTTAATGGAACGAATTAACTGAGCGTGATCACCACCGGGAAAATCAGTACGGCCAATAGAACCGTTAAACAGTACATCCCCCACAATGGCCAGCTTAGTGGCAGGATCAAAAAATACCACATGGCCAGGGGTATGGCCGGGGCAATGCAAAACACTTAAGGTTACATTACCCACCTGCACAGACTCTCCGCCTTCCAACCACTGGGGCACAAAAGTGCGAGCTGGTTTAAAACCAAACATGGCACCCTGCTGAGGCAGGCCTTGAATCCAATAGTCGTCACCCTGATGGGGGCCGATAATCGGCAAAGAACGCTCATCCGCCAGATCTGCTGTGGCGCCAGCATGATCAATATGCGCATGAGTCAGTAAAATTTTCTCCAGTGTCACCCCTTCCTGCTCCACTGCTGCATAGATCCGCTCCAGGTCACCACCTGGATCGATCACGGCACCCTTCATGGTTTCATCGCACCACACTAGGGAACAGTTTTGCTCAAATTGGGTCACAGGGATAATTCGATACTTCAACATGGCACACTCTCTCTTTATTTAGTCTGTTATGATACCAGTTTTAGACCATCTGATCTTAGGGAAACCATAGAGGACCTTCATGAAACACGCCCTGCTACTGCTCAGCGCCCTGATAATCTCTGCTTGCACCGTAAGCGAGCCGGTTCAACCCACCTTAAGCCGTGACCTTCGACAATCCGCCGTGGTATCCACCAGCGCCCCAAATTTTCAACCCCAGCCAGGTGACACAGTGGCTTGGCGTGACAATATTGCCGTTCATGCGCCCGATGGAGCACCGATAAATAGCGCTATAGTGGACGAAATTCGCGCCAACTTAGACGCCAACTTGGTGAATAAAGGTTATCAATTTGCTCAGGCTGGCGCCGAACCCCGCTACTGGATTCAGGGTGTAATCGTTCTGGGCAACCAACTAAACGAAACCCAGTTGCGGGATGTGCTGGGGTTTGAGCCAGGCCTGGTTGCCCACTCGCAGCAATACGAGAAAGGCAGCCTACTGCTGCTATTGGTTGATCC
>JBFKSL010000574.1:0-2992 GCA_041626995.1 Ketobacter sp.
ATGGCAACTATTCCAACTCTATTACCAGGGGCTACATCAAGGGTTTTGATGTGATGATGCTTGGTACTTTGGATGTTAGCCGGGCTCATTTAGCGAACTTTATGAAAGGTCAAACCAGTGTTTTGGATGCGGGCTGTGCTGGAGGTAAAACAGCAGCGGCCATTAAGGCTACGGGTGTGGAAGATGTGTGGGGCATTGATGTGTCTCCTTATCTATTACAAACCGCTGCGGTGGATAACCCGAATATTCAATTCGTTCATGCGAGGGCTGAAAACACCGGGTTTGGTGATGAGCGTTTTGGTGGCGTTGCTGCCTGCTTCCTGTTTCATGAAATGCCACCCAAATATGCCAGTCAGGCTCTAACTGAATTTTATCGAATACTCAAACCGGGTGGACGCTTGGCAATAGCTGAACCTTCTCCAATCCAATTGCTGGAGAAAAACCCGATTAAGCTAATGCGTGCCGGTGGAAAAAGTGCATTGTATTTCAAAGCACTTGCTCACCTTGTACATGAGCCGTTTGTTAATGCCTGGCATAAAATCGAGATAAAACCCTGGTTGGAGCAGCATGGCTTTCGTTTGATTAAAGATGATGTGGGCTATCCCATTCGTGAAATCTTTGCGGAGAAAGTATCACCATAAATATTGCTTGAGCAAAACACGGGAGCCCAAAAACTCAACGCCTTCTTTTTCCAGTTTTACTTTTTGCTTTATCCATTTGTCGCTACCTTCAGGAAAGGATATTTCTCCTTTGCTGTTAATTACTCTGTGCCAAGGGATACGGCTGCCCGGCGGCAGGTTTTTTAACAGAGTGCCAACGTAACGCGCATGACGTGGCAACCCGGCCCGTTCGGCAACAATGCCATAGGTGCACACTTTGCCTTTGGGAATGGCGCCAACGACTTGAATGATGGCGTTTTTAATTTCAAGGTTTTGCATCAGATGATTTTAGACTAGCAGGCAATAAAAAAGGGAGTGGCTTCACCTTACGGTGAACGCTCACTCCCTTCAAGTGACAGGGGTTAAATTAACGCAAGCCACCATCCACTTCTACTACACGGCCAGTGAAGTAGTCGTTTTCAAAAATGAAAGTAGCGGCTTTCGCAATGTTGGAAGGCTCGCCCAAACGTTTTAGAGGCACCGCGCCAACCAAACGATCACGTGCTTCGGGTTTCATGGCGGCGATCATGTCGGTGTTGATGGTGCCTGGAGCGATTGCGCCAGTACGAATGTTGTAGCGAGCCAGCTCTTTTGCCCAAGATTCAGTCATCGCAACGACACCGGCTTTAGCAGCGGAGTAGTTAGTTTGGCCAAAGCTACCGTGGCGAGCCAGGCTGGAGATGTTCACAATAACGCCTTCTTCAACGCCCAGTTCAATCATTTTAGCGGCTGCTTCACGAGCACACAGGAAAACGCCGGTTAGGTTAACGTCGATAACCATTTGCCATTGTTGAGTAGACATTTTGGTGATTTCGCCGTCTTTGGCTTTAATCAAAAGGCCGTCGCGAGTGATGCCTGCGTTGTTTACCACGCCGCTTAAGGTGCCAAAGTCAGCTACCACATCGTTAAACAGCTTTTCTACTTCGTCGTCTTTCGATACGTTAACGGAGTAGCCTTTAGCCTTTACGCCTTTGGCTTCCAGCAAACCAACGGTTTCGGCGATGTCCGCTTCATTCAAATCAACAACGGCAACATTGGCGCCCTTGTCGGCAAACGCCAAGGCCATGCCACGCCCCAAACCACGGCCAGAACCAGTGATCACTACTACCTTATCTTTCAAATCCATAACTGCTTAACCTCTGTAAAGTGTCTTAAACTTGTGCCGAGTTCGACTCGGGAGTCGCGATTATTCCCGTTTTGCCGCCGAAATTCCAGGGGGTAAGTGGACAGCTTGTTCTGTGTCCGGGTCGTCAGGGCATTAAGCCTTGCGCTTTAGGTTAGAAGAAAGGGCTACCAAAAAACAGACGAATCACCGTGCCAAAGGGATTGTGCTGAACACCAATGCCCACCCGGTCGATATCCGTCAGCCAAAGTTCTATAGGAACGGGTGCGTGTAAGGTGAGTCCTGCCTCATAGGTGAAATCATCGGAGCTATTGGTTTTCCATTGATCAAAATAATCAATGCCATTGTAGCTCCAGGACAGGTGGCCATATACCGTGGGCACTAGCTTGTGGTTGCCCAAATTGATATAGGCTGGAATCTTGTAGTCATAACCGGTGAGTAGTTTTACGTAGTTATCCCGTTCGTCGCTGGAAAATGTATGGTAGCCCGCCAACAGAAAGCTGTTAAACCAAAGGTGGTCATCATGTTTTCCTCGAATGCTATATCGTGACCGGAGGCCAATGGAATACACCTGTGCTTCTTCCTTGGTGGAAAAGTTTTTGGCGTAACCATAATCCAAATGGGGAATCACCACATAATCGGTGTGTATACGATAGTGCTTTTCAATGCCTGGAATAATGGTCAGGGTTCCAATATGATCGGGTAAATCCAATTCCTCGATATTGTCGCGGTTGTAATCGAAAAAACCCGCAGACGCTGAAAGGCGAATTTTGTAATCGCTGTCTTCGATATCAAACGCGGTTGGGATGTTTAGCACAAACAATGAGCTATTGGTGGCGCTGTATAAACCGCTTCCCATATAGGCTGCAAAGGCGTAGTTTGCCGGTTCTTCTTCGGTAATTTCTTCAGCCATACTCAGCCCTGAGCAAAAACAAAAAAACCAAAAGCACAGTCGTTGCTTCATCACGAAAATGGTTTCCTTTATTATTTGGCGGGCATGTTATCACTCAAGAAAGAAATTGAAGAGACGTCTATGTCGAAAAAGTCAGAATCTGCGCTGCAAGTGCTGCAATCCCAATTTAGTGGCGTACTATCGACCCATTCTCAAGCTTACCCAGGTTATCCGTTTGGTTCGGTTGTGCCTTACTGCTTGAGCGAGAGCGGTGTGCCATTGATATTAATCAGTGCACTGGCCCAGCATACAAAAAAT
>JBFKSL010000575.1:0-2987 GCA_041626995.1 Ketobacter sp.
AGTGCTAGTTCATCGTGGCTTTACCACCTTAGATGTATTGGCCTTTGGTTTCTTTGTGGTCGCCATATTCGAAGCCATATTAGGCGGCATGAGAAATTATCTTTTTAGTCACACCACCAATAGGGTGGATGTTGAACTGGGCGCAAAACTCTTTAATCACCTTCAAGCGTTGCCGTTAGCTTATTTCGAAGCCAGGCAAGTCGGCCAAAGCGTCGCGCGCGTGCGAGAGTTAGATACCATTCGCAACTTCATCACAGGTACGGCATTAACACTGCTGATTGATCTTACATTCACCTTAGTTTTCTTTGCGGTAATGTGGTATTACTCGCCCACCTTATGCTTGATTGTGCTGGGTACCATTCCATTCTACGTGTTTCTTTCCATCTTCATTACTCCCATATTGCGTGAAAGGCTCGATAAGAAATTTCAACATGGTGCTGAAAACCAAGCATTTCTGGTGGAAAGCGTTACTGGGGTGCAAACCGTAAAAGCATTGGCAGTCGAACCGCAAATGCAACGCAAATGGGAAGATCAGCTGGCCCACTACGTAAATGCCTCTTTTAAAGCACAAAATTTAAATAATGTGGCCAACCAAGTGGCAGGCTTCATCAATAAAATCGCCACTTTGCTGATTATTTGGTGGGGTGCTCATTTAGTGATTGATGGAGAAATTACAGTAGGCCAACTGGTAGCATTTAATATGCTGGCAGGTCGAGTCAGTGGGCCAATACTCAAACTGGTTCAACTGTGGCAAGACTTTCAACAAGCAGGCATATCAATTAAGCGTCTGGGAGATATTTTAAACGCCCCAAGAGAGCCAGGATTCAACCCTAACCGAAGTACCCTGCCCAAACTAAAAGGCCAAGTTACCTTTGAAAATGTGCGCTTTCGTTATCGCCCTGATGGTCCTGTGGTGCTCGATACACTCAATCTCAAAATACAGCCAGGCGAAGTAATCGGCATAGTGGGGCGGTCCGGTTCCGGTAAGTCAACCTTAACCAAGCTTGTACAGCGGTTATATGTACCAGAAAGCGGCCGAGTCATGGTGGATGGTGTAGATCTATCTGTCGTAGATACTGCCTGGTTACGACGTAATATTGGTGTTGTGCTACAAGAAAACTTCCTATTCAACCGAACCGTAAGAGATAATATCGCGCTCACACAACCGGGCGCGCCCATGGAGCAAGTGGTGTCTGTTGCAAAACTGGCGGGTGCCCACGAATTTATACTCGACTTACCAGAAGGATATGACACCCTGGTGGGTGAGCAGGGCAGCAACCTATCGGGTGGGCAACGTCAACGCATTGCCATTGCTCGTGCTCTATTAACCAATCCCAAAATCTTGATATTCGATGAAGCCACATCGGCTCTCGATTACGAATCCGAACGCATTATACAAGATAATATGTCGCACATGAGCCGTGGGCGTACCGTGTTCGTTATTGCCCACCGCCTAAGTACCGTGCGCCAATGCGATCGAATAATCGTATTAGATAAAGGCAACATTGTAGAGTCAGGCAATCACGAAGAACTTATAGGCAAAAATGGCTACTACGCCAAACTACATGCCTATCAAAACCACACGCCCAAGCTCAGACCCGTACAGCCGGGCAATGGCTTAAAGCCAAGCGCGAGCCCTAACCAAGGAGGCCCCGGCTATGAGTAGTGGAGCGGCCAATTTATGGCATACTCTAATTGATGCCTGGAAACACCGAGATCAAATTGGTGAGGCCAATCACGAGCGCCAGCTGCTTCAATTTCTCCCAGCAGCGTTAGAAGTACAGCAAACCCCACCTTCACCTATGGGGCGAGCCATAACCTGGTGTCTACTGGCACTAGTAGCGATAGGCATCCTATGGGCATTTGTGGGGCAAGTGAATATTGTGGCCTCTGCTGAAGGTAAAATTACCCCCAGTAGTCAGGTCAAACAGATTCAGCCCCTAGAGAAGGGCGTGATAAAAGCCATCTACGTGGAAGAAGGGCAAGGTGTGAAAAAGGGTGATCCGCTTATTGAGCTGGAGCAAACCCTAACGGAAGCAGATCAAAAACGACTGGCACAAGAGCTGGTATCTACCCGTCAGGAGCGCATTCGCCTACAAACATTGCAGCGCTGGTTTGAGAACAATCGGCCCGATGATCAAGTGGAATGGTTAACCAGCGCAACGCCCTTGCAGCACAAAATACAACAGCAACAACTTGAACAAACTTGGTACCAATACCGAGCGCAGCTCCATGCCTTGCAAAGTGCCTACGATACCCGTCAGGCCGAATGGCAACAAAGCCAAGCCCTCATCACGAAATACCAACAAACGCTACCCTTAATAGAAAAGCGCGCGCAGGCTCTAAAAACGCTAATGGAAAAACAAGCCAGCTCTGAAATGGAGTGGCTGGAAATCGAAGCGCTACGCATACAGCAAGCTCAAGACTTGGAAGCCGAAAAAGCCAATGCAAAAAAACTGCAATCGGCCATCAAAGAAGTAGAGCAGCAAGCCAAAGTGTTGCAAGCGCAAACTCAGGCTGAGAACCTGGCAGCCATCACACAAGTTCAACGCCAGTTAGCTAACCTGATAGAAGAATTCAACAAAGCCCAAGACATCAATGCTAAACAAATACTTTATGCCCCAGTGGATGGCACCGTGAAGCAGCTAGCTACCTTTACTATTGGTGGTGTGGTCACCCCGGCGCAAGTATTACTGGAAATCGTGCCAGAAGACGAAGTGCTGGTTGTGGAAGCCTGGTTGCCCAATAAAGACATTGGTTTTGTGCAAGAAGGCCAGGAGGCTGAAATTAAAGTCCACACCTTCCCATTTACCAAATACGGTATTATTGATGCCACCATTACCCATGTAACCAACGATGCCATAGCAGATGAAAATTTAGGTTTGGTGTACAAAATGAAGCTGGTTATGGCCAAAAAAACATTGTGGGTAGATACTAAAGAAGTTGATTTGCTTCCAGGTATGGCGGTAACCGCAGAAATTAAAACG
>JBFKSL010000576.1:0-2985 GCA_041626995.1 Ketobacter sp.
GCAGTCTGCTGGGGCAGTGGGCACGTCTACCCAATAACAGCGTTCGAATTCTAACCGGATGTGGTTGTGCTGCCGCCATCTCGGCCTCATTTAATACGCCTATCGCTGGTGTTATCTTCGCCATGGAAGTCATCATGATGGAATATAGCATCTCCACTTTTATTCCCATTATTCTAGCGTCAGTGGTAGGCGCAGTGATGACTCGGGCTGTATATGGACATGAGCCAGCCTTTATTATTCCCGATGTGCAGCTGGGTTCATTAATTGAATTGCCTTTCATTGTGCTGTGCGGTATTGCCATCGGCTGCCTAGCTGCTGGGTTTATTTATTTGTCGAAATACAGTTACCAACGCAGCGAACAAATGAACGTGGGTTGGCGATTTTTACTGGCAGGGGCAATTACCGGCTCATGTGCGCTGGTTGCACCTCAAGTGCTAGGCATTGGTTATGACACCGTAAACTCGGCATTAATCGGCGGATTATCTGTCGGTAGCTTGTTTTTGATCATGAATCTGAAACTGGTGGCCACCAGTGCTTGTGTAGGATTCGGCATGCCCGGAGGGGTTATTGGCCCTTCATTAGTTATTGGCGCCATGGCAGGTGGAATTTTCGGCAGTTTGGGAACCGCCATTATGCCCCAAGACTCTAACGTAACGCTTTATGTGCTGCTAGGCATGGCAGGCATGATGGCCGCGACCCTGGAAGCGCCCTTAGCGGCTTTAATGGCACTATTGGAGTTAACGTTCGAAGCCAATATTATTTTCCCTGGCATGCTGGTGGTGGTAACGTCTTGCCTGGTTGCAAACCATGTTTTGGGACAATCAGGTATCTTTCATACATTATTGGAAGCACAGGGCATCAAGTTACGCTTAAGCCCTTTAACCTCAATGCTAAACAGTGCTGGCGTTGCAACCGTAATGAAACGAAATTTTAAACGTACGGATTATAAAATCACCCTAAGCGAAGCCAACGAAATTCTAGCGAGACAGCCCAATTGGTTATTGCTGGAGAAGCAGGGCACGCCTAGCCACTATATGCCTGCGGCAGATCTGGCGCTGCATATTAGCAATATCGAACAGCCTGAAGATGATGCGGATTTTGAAAATACACCGATTAATTTATTGGAAATACCTGCCAACCGGGAGGATGTTACACCCGTGCTGTTAAGTGCTACCCTGCAAGAGGCATTGGATGCCATGGATCAAAATCAGGTGAATGCAGTGTATGTACGACGCATGTCAGCACCCAACATCTATCGAATTTTTGGTATTGTTCGCAAACAGGACATTGAGACTTTTTATCATATTTAGGATTTGCCATGTTGTGGGTTAAAGCTTTTCATATTATTGCGGTGGTATGTTGGTTCGCTGCATTATTTTATTTGCCTCGACTGTTTGTGTACCACTGCCAGGCATTGGCTGACGGTGACAGTAAAGGGTCAGAGCGCTTTAAAACCATGGAACGAAAGCTGTATCGCGGCATTATGACACCATCCATGATTGTGGCTTTGGTACTGGGTATATGGATGCTGGTGGATCGGTGGAATAGCTATTTTAAGAGCGCCGACTGGATGCATATCAAATTGGTTTTAGTGTTTTTACTAATTGGCTATCACCATATGTGTGGAGCCTACTTAAAGAAATTCGCAGTCGACAAAAACACCAAATCAGAACGCTTCTTTCGTATTTTTAATGAAGCACCAGTGTTTATTTTGGTTGCGGTGATTATTCTGGCCACACTTAAACAACCTTTCTGAAGATGAAAACTCGACTGATCGCTTCATCACCTGACTCTGAATATTATTTTGAAGAAGGGTGTTTTATAACGGAATTAAGCAATAGCAACGAAGACCCTGCCGTATCCATTGCCCAAGCAAGAGTCCTTCCCGGAGAGACCACTCGCTGGCATAAACTGATTGATACCGTTGAGCGTTATGTCATTGTTTCTGGCGTAGGCACGCTTGAAGTAGGCGATCTACCTGCCACTAAAGTTGGCGCTGGCGATACCGTAGTTATCGCTGCCGGAGACCGGCAGCGAATTTATAATCACGGTGAAATGGACTTGGTGTTTCTTGCCATCTGCAGCCCACGCTTTCGAACAGGAAATTATGTTGACCTGGAATCTACCGATTAAGCCAACATATACAATCGCAACCACCAAAACAGGCGCATGGTTAGTGAGCCATTATATTGCCGCCACAAATAAGATCTTATCTGACGATTAAACGTGCCGCCAATATTACTGCGCGCAATCTCATGATAATCTTTCTTGGCTTGTTTAAACGACTCAATTACAGAAGCGGCAGAATAATCCAAACCACCCTTCTGATCCGTTGTATACACGGCCATGATCAATATATAACAATATTGCTCTAAACTGGATAACTCGTTAAAACGGATACGTGCCAAAAGATCAGTGTCGATTGGTTTTTGTTTTATTAATACCGACTCAGCCAACTGCCATAAAATAATGCGATCATAGTAATTATCCGAGGGCAACGAAGCAGCAAAACCATTCACCATATAAGCTGTTTTCCACTTCCCAATTAGCCTTAATCCATAGCTGTACAGGTACACTGCCCACGCCTCGTTACTTTCCCTTTGCCAGCTTGAAGCGCACCAGCGGCGTAGTTTTTTCCAATTCTGAATACGCGAATAGTGAAAGGTCACCAACGACCAGAGTCTGCCATTCTCTGCCATCAGCTTTCCATACTTCTTAATAACCACCTCGGCAGTACCACCATACTTTCCAGTGCTAAAAATAGCTTCCATGGCATTCATCCATAATTCACTGCCCTGCTCCAATGGTTGCAGATAGTCCAATATAGTTTTGGCCTTCTTCTCATAATCCATGCAGTACAGCGCCCACAGCCAACCTAACATACTATTTGCTTTTGGATTATCAAGATTCTGTTGAACAGCTGCTCGCAATTCTTTTAGGTATTTCGCATCCGCTAATTCACGATAACAAGTAATATAGATCCAA
>JBFKSL010000577.1:0-2980 GCA_041626995.1 Ketobacter sp.
CAGTCAGCCCTGGCCGTTCCCTCACTCACTGATGGTTGGGTTTCATGCGGAATATAAAAGCGGTGAAATTTTATTGGAAGATGATGAAATAGCCGAAGCGGGTTGGTTTTTATTAGACCAACTTCCCAATATTCCACCTCAAGGTTCCATATCGCGAAATTTGATCGATACTTATATTGAACAAATGAGGCGCTAAAGCCGGGATAATAACTATGCAATACCAGTGGATTACAGCACCTTTTGCCATCATCAGCATCATTGCGTTGCTGATTGCGTTATTTATGCTGTTTCGCAAGGACTGGATTGTGGGCTGGTTCAAAGGAACCTTTGGCATAATTATGCTGTTCATTGCCGTAGCAATGGGTCTAACTGCATTAAACGTCAATGGGTATCGACCGGTAGATAAAGAAGTGTCTGTGGCGACCATCAGCTTCGATAAGTTAGACAATCAACTTTATAAAGCCAATGTGGTGATTGCCGCTAGCGGGTCTGAGATGCCTTTTGAAATAAACGGCGATCTTTGGCAGGTGGATGCTCGCGTCATCAAATGGAAAGGGCTGCTGGCCACCCTTGGCGGAAAACCAGGTTATAAACTGGATCGTATACAGGGCCGTTATTATACGCTTGAAGATGAGCGCACCAAGGAAAGAAGTGTCTATGCCCTGAGTAACCCGGACGTGGGTTTTGACCTCTGGTCTGTGATCGACAAATTATCGAATCATATAGGTTGGTTTGATGCCGAATACGGCAGCGCAACCTTCCTGCCAATGGCTGATGGTGCACTGTTCACCATCACGCTCACCACCAATGGGCTGATCGCTCGTCCGGAAAACGACAGAGCAATCATCGCCATTCGTGAATGGGAATAGTGTTAACTGCCCCTAGCAAAAAGTAGGATTCCCTTTTCCTTTGCTGTATCTTATTGCCTCGTGCTGCCGTTGGCAGAAGGTTTTAATAAATGAGGTTTTTAAGTGCTAGAGTTTCTGTTCGAATACGGCCTGTTTTTGGCAAAGGCCGTCACCATCGTTGTGGCCATACTGGTTATTATCGGCTCCATTGCTGCTGCCGCTGCATCGCGCCAACACCGCTCTGATCACAAGGGGGAAATTCGAGTAACCCCATTAAACGAATTTTATGAAGAGCTGAAAGATGCGGTGCAGCACACCGTGTTCAGCAAAGAAGAGCTAAAAGCCGAAGAGAAGAAAAAGAAGAAAGAAGAAAAAGAGAAGAAAAAGCACAAAGAAGAGCCGCGCAAAAAACGCATCTACGTTCTGGATTTTGATGGCGACGTGAAAGCCTCTGGCGCAGAGTGGCTAGGTCACGAGATCACGGCAGTGCTTACCATGGCAGAAAAACAAGATGAAGTGGTATTACGTCTTGAAAGCCCCGGCGGCCAAGTGCATTCCTACGGGTTCGCAGCATCACAATTAGAGCGTTTTCGCCAAAAAGAAATTCCCCTAACCGTATGCGTAGATAAAGTTGCCGCCAGTGGAGGTTATATGATGGCCTGTACTGCGGATAAGATTTTAGCTGCACCTTTTGCCATACTAGGCTCCATAGGCGTGGTTGCAGAACTGCCTAACTTTAATCGCATATTGCGTAAGTATGATGTGGATTATGACATTTATACGGCAGGTGAATTTAAACGCACGGTAACCATGTTGGGTGAAAATACCGAGGAAGGTAAGAAGAAGTTTGTCGAAGAAATTGAAGAAACCCATGTTCTGTTTAAGGATATGGTGCAGCGCAATCGCCCAACTTTAGACGTTAGCGTGGTGGCCACTGGTGAGCATTGGTATGGTCAGCAGTGTGTTGAGAAAAAATTAGTGGATGAGATCCGCACCAGTGAAGACTATCTTTATGAAGCCAGCAATGACTGCGATATCTACGAAGTGAGCTACGAAGAGAAAAAATCCATGGCGGACCGATTAGGTTTGGCAATGGAAGGTGCATTAAATAAAAGCTTAACCCGCTTGTGGGGGTTGGTGAGCAGTCGCGGTAAAAATCTCGTATAGAAAATAAGATAGAGGGCAGCATAGTGACAGATTCGTTCAAAGCTTATTTGGTCACCGAGCAAGATGGGCAGTTTGAAGGTAAGGTGGTAGAAAAAAACCTTGAGGATTTACCTGAAGGCGAAGTAGTAATCAACGTTGAATATTCTTCACTCAATTACAAAGATGCTCTGTCTGCCACGGGTAATCGCGGTGTTACTAGAGACTACCCACACATACCGGGTATTGATGCTGCCGGTACGGTAGAGTCATCTTCAGATCCCCATTTTCAGGCTGGCGATCCCGTACTGGTTATGGGTTATGACCTTGGTATGAATACATCCGGCGGTTTCAGCCAAAAGATTCGTGTTCCTGGAAGCTGGGTGATTAATCGTCCACAAGGCCTTAGCGCCGAGCAAGCCATGGTGTTTGGAACTGCGGGTTTTACTGCTGCTATGTGCGTCGACACGCTATTGCAAGTGGGCATTGCGCCAGCCCAAGGTCCAGTGCTGGTAACCGGGGCAACCGGTGGTGTTGGAATTGTTGCGGTTTGGTTGTTAAAGAACCTGGGCTTTGATGTTGTTGCGTCAACTGGTAAAACCGATCAGGAAGAACTGTTGAAATCAGTGGGTGCCAAAGACGTCATTCAACGCGATGTGTTACTTGAAAACGCGAAGCGTCCCATGAATAAACCACAATGGGCTGCCGCAGTCGATACCGTAGGTGGCGACATTCTTGGCAATATTATCAAGTCTATACAATACGGCGGCAGTGTTGCCTGTTGTGGCATGGTGGCGGGCCATGAAGTTCAAACCAGCGTATTTCCCTTTATTTTACGTGGCGTCAATCTGTTGGGTGTGGATTCTGTTGAGTTGCCCCTGGATGTAAAACAAGATATTTGGAATATGCTTGGTAAAGACTGGCTGTTTCCCAATTTTAAAAGCTTCCAGCAAGCTACCACCAAGGTGATCACGTTGGAAGGAATAGGG
>JBFKSL010000578.1:0-2968 GCA_041626995.1 Ketobacter sp.
ACTACTTGAAAAGAAAAGTGTACCAGTTTGATGAGGCTCATCAGCAGCGTTTGCAATCCATGCTGGCAAGAAAGCAATTTAACAGAGATCAATTATTACAAACCAATCGCTATCAAGTGGTTATACGTACAATGGAGAAGGGGTAGTCGATGCAACAGATCATGGAGTGGTTTCGTCAGATTAATGGTGATTCCGATTGGGTGTTTCAGGTGTTTGTTATTGTATTTCTTACTTTGTTGGTGAATTTTATCGCCAAAAAGTTTTACGACCGCTTGGAAATACAATTCTCTAAATCCAAAACGTTGTGGGATGACGCCTTACTATGGGCAATACGCAGACCTTCACGGGCATTTGTTCTGATCATAGGTGCGCGCATGGTGATGGAAATCATGCAGCCTATGTTGGATGAAGCGGTAAATAATGTGGTGGAACCGGCCTTTTTGGTGTTGATCATTGCCACGGTTATTTGGTTTTTGTTGCGCATGATCACGCGGGCTGAAGAGTTGCTGAAAACTCCCGGCTATACCCAACAGCCCATGGATGAAACCACGGTAACCGCCATTGCCAAACTGTTGCGTTTATCGGTGATGATTACCGGTGGTTTGGTGATTGCTCAATCCATGGGGATCTCCGTATCAGGCGTCTTAGCTTTTGGCGGTATCGGCGGTATCGCTGTGGGCTTCGCGGCAAAAGATCTACTGGCCAACTTCTTTGGTGGCTTGATGGTGTATCTGGATCGACCTTTTTCCGTGGGAGATTGGGTGCGCTCACCAGACCGCAATATTGAGGGTACTATCGAGCACATTGGCTGGCGCTTAACCGTGATTCGTACTTTTGATAAGCGCCCGTTGTATGTGCCCAATGCCACTTTCACCAGTATCGCCCTGGAAAACCCTTCTCGTATGAGTCACCGTCGTATCTACGAAACCATGGGCCTGCGTTACGACGATGTGGGCAAGCTGCCTGCCGTGATTGAAGACGTGAAAAATATGTTGCAGCAGCACAAAGAAATTGATCAAACACAAACGTTAATTGTTAATTTCAATAAGTACGGCGCATCTTCGCTAGACTTCTTTATCTACACCTTTACGGTAACCACTAACTGGATCGAATACCATAAAGTGAAGCAGGATGTTCTTTTCAAAATTGCAGAGATTGTGACAAAACATGGCGCTGAGTTTGCCTTCCCAACCCAAACTCTTCATGTGATAGAGGGCGTGGAACAAGACAGCCAGGGCCAACCTGAGGTAACCCCATGAGTGTTGATATAAAAGAAGTGGATAAGATCTGGCGGGAAGCAGATTGCCTATGGACAGAACAGCAAATTGAGCGAGCCATTGAACAGGTGGCACAAACTATTGAAGCGGATTTGCAAGATAAAAACCCTTTGGTGCTAGTTGTCATGAAAGGCGGATTGATTTTTGGTGCACGCCTACTCATGCGCTTACGTTTTCCACTCGAGATAGATTACATTCATGCCACCCGTTATGGTATGGAAACCAGTGGCTCAGAATTGCTTTGGAAGGTGTTACCACAACATGGTTTGGAAAACCGCCACATACTGGTGGTGGATGATATTTTAGATGAAGGTCAAACCCTCTATAAAATCATTGAAAACTGCAAGTCGCAAAAGGCCGCGTCGGTGCGCTGCGCTGTGCTGGTGGATAAAGAACACGACCGAAAATACAAAGCCGATTTTAAAGCAGAATATACCTGCCTATCCGTGCCGGATCGATACGTGTTTGGATTTGGAATGGATTATAAAGGCTATCTTCGTAATGCAGATGGTGTATATGCAGTTAAGGGTATGTAGTTGTTAAACGCTTGTAGTAAAGGAACATCAAAACCATGACAGTAATTGCAATTGTGGGCGGCACAGGGCTAACAGAGCTGGAAGGCTTGGACATTAGCGAAAAACGCATAGTGGAAACACCCTATGGGAACCCTTCGGCGCCGCTTATGTTTGGGCGTTTAGCTGATAAAGAAGTGGTATTCTTGCCACGCCATGGAGAAGGCCACAAATTACCCCCGCACCAAATAAATTACCGAGCTAATATACACGCGTTAAAATCTGTGGGTGTAACGGATGTGATTGCTGTCAATGCGGTGGGTTCCATTAATCCGCAAATGGGCGCAGAAGCCGTTGTGGTACCTCATCAAATTGTAGATTACACCTGGGGCAGGGAGTTCACCTTCGCCGATGCCGGTAATGTAATTCATGTGGATTTTACCTACCCATACCACGAAGCCATTCGGCAAGGGTTGTTAAAAGCAGCAAAGGAAGCTGCTCAGTCGATTCATAATGGCGCAGTCTATGCGGCCACACAGGGCCCTCGTTTGGAGTCGGCGGCAGAAATAGACCGTTTAGAAAAAGACGGTTGTGATCTGGTGGGTATGACAGGCATGCCTGAAGCGGGGTTGGCCAGAGAAGCAGAATTAAATTATGCCAGTTTGGCGTTGGTGGTGAATATGGCCGCCGGCCGAAGTGAAGGCGTGATTACCATGGAAGAAATAGAGCAGGCTTTGTTGAATGGTATGCAAAATATTCGCGTTATATTAAAAGGTTATCTGAACATAATGTAGTTTAGGTTAAAAATTTTTGAGGTGGCCTAATATGTTTTGCTTGAATAGGCAGCAAGCTCTGCCATATTGATACAACGCATGCTCAAAACAGGGACGCTTCTTGAGTAATTCCGACGAATCAAAAGCACCTCTTCTTATTAAACGGCAGGTAAAACAGATTGTTAGCCTGCTTGTGGCCATTTCCTTTCTTGTATTAGCAGTTGGTTATTTCCAAGTACAGGTAATGAGTGCTGTGCGAGCCTATGTGCTAGGTGAAAGCTTGTGGGCGAAAGCCCAAAAAGATGCCGTGATGCAATTGCGAGAGTATCTGGTTGCGCCCAATGAAGAAACCTACCAAGCGATAAACAAAGCGTTAGAGCTAAACATCGCTGATCGACAAGCTCGC
>JBFKSL010000579.1:0-2963 GCA_041626995.1 Ketobacter sp.
ACCCCACCAGCAACAGGATTCTTAGCAAATGAAGACCCTACCTCTGGAAACCACTATCTAGGGTTTCTAGGTATTGATTTAGAAGGCATGGGCCTGTTCCCGTGCGAATTTTGTGCTTTTGGTGGGATTTATGATGCCGATCTCGACAATGACCTTGGTGTTGATTATACCGGCTCGTACCTTATTCGTGATAGAACTATCCCTGTACCAGAATCTAGCAGCTTCGCATTTTTCCTTTTGGGCATGATGTTCTTACAAGCCAAACGAAAGAAAACACGTACTTTGTAATAATACCAACCAGAAATTTAAAACAGATTCCCCTCCTACAACCCTCTTGTGTAAAATCAAGAGGGTTTTTGCGTTTATGGCACTTAACAAAATCAACATGATATTCAACCTGAAAAATCTTAAAAACAGCCACCAATCCACCTATTTCATTATCGACCTGATCATGATCTTTTTGGTCACCATCAACCTCACTTGGTTGATCTTCGATTGGTTATTCCTCAGCGAGGCTTTTCGCACCGCGCTAAGTTGGCTGTCTCCAACATTCACTGATTTTTACGGATCAAAAGTACATCCTAATTTTGTAAGCTATGATCTCATTTTTGTTTCGATCTACATTACTGAGTTCACCTTAAGATGGCTTGCAGCCATTTTTAACAAAACCCATCACCGCTGGTTCTTTTACCCGTTTATTCATTGGTACGACCTGTTAGGTTGTATTCCTGTGGGCTCATTTCGCTGGCTGCGTCTTTTACGAATCATCTCCATTGGCTATCGCCTGCAAATGCACGGCATTGTAGATTTCCGCAATACTGCACCATGGCGATTTTTCGCGAAGTATTACAATGTTTTGGTAGAAGAAGTCTCTGACCGGGTGGTTATAAATGTGCTTGATGGTGTTGAAAACGAAATCAATCATGGCAGCCCTGTAGTGGAAAAGATCATGCGCGAGGTATTAGTGCCCCACAAAGGCGTCATTGCAGACTGGCTTACCGAAAAGATTAATGAAGTTTGTGACGAGGTATATTTACCGAAACAAAATGCATTTCAAATCTATATAGACCGTCGGGTTGCAGAGTCCATTTCCAAAGATTCAAAGGTAGCAGCGTTGGAAGCTGTGCCCCTAGTAGGCCCAAAGATCACCGAACAAATTGAAACTACGGTGAGTGATTTGGTTTTTGATATTGTAAACCAACTGATAATCGATCTTGGCGAGAAAAAAACAGATCAGGTTGTTCAGCCCATTTTGGAAAGCATCATCCAACGAATTCTAGAACCCAGCGATGAACTTGGCATGACAACTAAAGCCATTGTGATCAACACCCTACAAATCATTAAAGATGAAGTTAACGTTAAGCGCTGGCAGATGAACGACAAAATTCAAATTGAACAGTGATAGAATCAGGCATCCAGAACAACGCCTCTGGATACCTGAGGAATAGCACTTAAAGCACAGCAGTAAAACCCTCAAACTTCGGCGGCCCTAAATACACACCTTTGGATTCGCCGGCATTAGCATGGGCCTTGCGAAATGCTTCTGATTGAGTCCAATTAACAAATGCCTCCTCTGAATCCCAAATGGAGTGAGAGGCGAACAAGGTACACTGCTCATCTGTAGAACCTTGCAATAGGTTAAATTTTTTGAAACCAGGCACCTCTTTTAAGTGTGTATCACGATTTCTCCAAATATCGACAAACTCTTGTTCTTTACCCAATGCAATCCGAAAACGATTCATAGCAACATACATAAAAACACACTCCTAATTTAGTGGTGCCATGAACATACAATCACCTTCACTATGGCGTCAATGGTATCAAGTGCATAGTTGGCGTCATTCAACAGGCCAATCCGCTTATCAAGACTCTTTAAAAATCAATCAGCTACACCAACGTCTATACTTATGAATACCAGCTCGTCGGTAGAGGTGCTTATGAAGTCAATTACTATAATTGGTGCTGGAAAGATTGGAACCAGTATTACCAAGCTCTTGCAACATAGTAAAAAGTATCAAGTCAGTTTACTGGATTGTGACGCCACCGCTATCGAACGGGCAAAACAGAGTGGGGGGTTTCATACTGACCTAATCGATGTTAACAATGCCCAACAACTTGTATCTGCGTTAAAGAATCAATGGGCTGTCATGTCTGCATGCTCTTTTGATTTGAGTACAAAGATTGCCGAAGCAGCCTTGCAAGCTGGAGTTAGCTACTTTGACTTAACAGAAGACGTGGCCACCACAAAAACTATTCGAAAACTGGCAAACAACGCGCAAGATGGCCAAATTTTTTTTCCGCAGTGTGGTTTAGCACCCGGCTTTATCAGCATCCTAGCCCATTCATTATCCCAACAGTTTGATTCCATCGATACGCTGAAAATGCGAGTGGGTGCCCTGCCCCAGTATCCTACCAACAAGATGATGTATAACCTAACTTGGTCCACCGATGGACTGATTAATGAGTACTGCAATCCTTGCGAAGTGTTAAAGGATGGCAAATTGATTGAGGCACAACCGTTAGAAGGATTAGAAAAATTTTCTTTGGATGGCAAAGAATACGAGGCATTTAACACCTCTGGGGGTTTAGGTACGTTATGTGAAACGCTACAAGGCAAGGTTCAAAACTTAACGTATAAAACTGTGCGCTATCAAGGCCACCAGTACCTTGCGGATTTTTTAGTAAATGGTTTGGAACTGGGAAAAATTGATCGTCGATCTGTTTTGAAAGACATTTTGGAATCAGCCATCCCAATCACGCGACAAGATGTTGTACTAATTTTTGTGTCAGTAACCGGTCAAAAGCATGGCCAATTCACTCAGATAAGTGATGCCAGAAAAATATACGACAAACGCATTCTTGGTGAGCACTGGAGTTCAATACAAATCACTACAGCAGCAAGTGCCTGCGTGGCGATTGATCTGCATGCTCAAGGAGCCCTTCCCAACAAAGGATTTATAAAA
>JBFKSL010000580.1:0-2963 GCA_041626995.1 Ketobacter sp.
ACCAGTGACAAAATCACCTATGACGCCGTGCAAATCTTCGGTGGTATGGGCTATATGCGCGAAAGCCTGGTGGAAAGGCTGTATCGCGACAACCGAATCCTTTCCATTGGCGGCGGCACTCGCGAAATCATGAATGAAATCATCGCTAAACAGATGGGCATCTAGATTTTAGGCATCGCTGCCCCATTAGCCCCATCGTTATAAAGCAGTCTATAATGAAGAAGGCAATACAAGCTACGGTCACACCCAGGGAACGTTTGCCGTGTCTTCATTTACAACACACTTTAAAAATCCACTGATGAAGCGGTTCTTGCCGCTTTCCATCACCTTTACTTTGGTGGTATGCCTTGTGCTTGTTGTGGTTTTTGAAATCAAAACCCAAGCCGATGTTGCCAGCGAAACCAGTCAAAAAATACAAGAGCAACTCTCCATTCGCTATCACTTGCTTCAAAAGAGCATTCAAGACAAACGACGCCAGATTCAATTTCTACATTCCACCCCCCCGATTCAGGGTATTGTTCGCGCATCAAAAACAGGTATTGACCCCTACGATGGCACCCCTTTGAATCAGTGGAAATCCCGACTACAAATTATTTTTGAAGGCTTTTTAGAAAACAACCCGCAGCTTGCTCAAATCCGATACATTGGCATCGCCAACAACGGCAGAGAACTGGTACGAGTGGATCGAATCAACGGCAATATACGTGTTATCAAAGAGCAATTCCTACAAAGTAAAGACCAAAAAGACTATGTTAAAAAAGCCGCGGAGCTCATTCCTGGAGAGATCTACGTATCAAATATCACCCTAAACCAAGAGCATGGTAAAATTGAATTCCCTTACTGGCCTACTTATCGCGTTGCAACCCCTGTTTATGACGAACAACAAAATATTTTTGGGGTCTTGGTCATAAACGTGTTTGCCGAAAACATTCAGCAGACCCTGCAACAAAACCTTACTGAAGGATTTCAATTTTTCCTGCTGAACCCCAACGGGGAATTTGTTGTACACCCCGATGACAGTTATTTGTTTGGTCACGAATTAGGTACGGGCCATAATTGGTCCAATGATTACTTCAGTGCATCTGAGCGCAGAAAAAGACCGCAACAATTCAGTCCTCACCCATTACTAAACACCATACACCGCGCCACGCAGGAAACTCTCGTTTATCAAGCTAAGGATCTTCTTATTTCCAGCTTGGAAGAAGGCCGTTATTTACGCTTAATCGTTGCTGTTCCTAACAGTTATTTAGAAGGCATAACGGCCTATCGTCGCTCGACAATATTAATTATTATCAGCGTTATACTTGTTCTAATTGTGGCCTTAATTTCGTTTTATCAGAACTACATTAATAAAAAAATCGACCTTAGCGAAGCCCGGTCAGAATATGAAGCCATAATTAATGGTTCAACCGATGCCATTCTGGCCATGGATCAGGAGGGAATCATTACGCGCTGGAATCGATCTGCTGAATCCATCTTCGGTTACACTGAACAATACATAGTGGGTAAAAGCTTCTTCAAATTATTGAACCCCGAGCCAAGCTTGATCATTAAACCTACTACCATTGAAGACGTCTACCAAGGGGATATCAAAGATCCCTTTCAAGTAAAAGCCATTACGCGAAGTGGCGCTAAAATTGATATATCAGTTACTCTTTCCAGTATCTATTCCAATGACCAAGGTGTTCTTGGCGTAGCCGCCATTATTCGGGACATAACCTCGCAGATCATTATTGAAGAACAAATTAAGGACATGAACGCATCTCTTGAAAAACAAGTTCAGGAGCGCACAAAAGAATTAGAACAGGCTCGGAACGAAGCCTTATCTGCCAGCAAAGCGAAAAGCGAATTTGTAGCTAACGTAAGCCATGAGATTCGAACCCCTATGAATGGGGTTTTGGGCATGCTCAATTTATTAAAGAAAGCTCAAATCAGCCCACAACAAAAAGAATATCTGCTTATGGCAGAAAGAAGTGCACTTACTCTAACTGCTTTGATTAACGATATTCTCGATGTGTCAAAAATGGAAGCTGGAAAGCTGGAGCTTCAAGAATCCGAATTCAATCTTGCACGCCTAATTAGCGATGTATTTTCTTCCATGTTTATTGGCATGCAACACAAACCCCTGGAAAGCATTCTTAACATTGCCAAGCTACCGTTAGTGAATGTTATCGGTGACGCAAATCGCATTCGGCAGATACTCACCAACCTGATTGCCAACTCTATTAAATTCACCGAACAGGGTGAGATAGAATTAAAAGTCGAAGGGAAAGTCATTGATCACGGCCGTGTTAAGATCGTTTGCTCCGTGCGCGATACTGGGATTGGCATTTCAGCAGAAAAGAAAGATCAGCTATTTGAAGCTTTCTCTCAGGAAGACAGTAGCATCACAAAACGCTATGGTGGTACAGGCCTAGGCCTTGCCATCACTCGACAACTATGCCAGTTGATGAACGGTTCTATTAGCGTAAGTAATAATATAGATCGCGGTAGCACCTTCACATTTGATATCTGCTTAAAAAGCTCAGAAGATTGCCAGTCCCTTAAAGATTTGTATAACTTAGAAGGTGCTAGTGTCTTAGTTATTGATAGCAGTCATGCCCAATACCAGGCCAACGCAGACTTAATAGAACTTTGGGACGGAAAAACAGCGCTCTGCGAAAGCCAAGCATCTGCACTGCAACTTTTACAAACGCCGTCTTTAAAACCTTTTAACATAATCATCATTAACGAGCCTGAATCCAATCCAACTTCAATTTCGTTACTTGAATATATTGCAACTTACAGAAAAGAAAGTCATTGCAAAGTAATTCGGCTTACCAAGCAAAGTACACAGCTCGAACCATGGTTAAACGGCAGACTATGTGAAGTCACTGTTAAGAAACCTGTTACTCCGTATGAAATGATCGCTGCATTGAAAAAGGAATTATATGAATCTTTTGAAGCTCCAGGCATAGAGCAGG
>JBFKSL010000581.1:0-2956 GCA_041626995.1 Ketobacter sp.
AACCGATGCCGGAGGACGCGGAATTGGCACTACTCAAGCTGTAGACTCAGGTTTTAATGTAGCCAAAGGTATACTGGATGATTTACAGCGCGGAATTTGGCAGCAGGTCAAAGACAAAATGCCATCAGAGCAATCCGCATAAAGTAAGTATTTGTCACTCCTGGTTCAGGGGTTTCCTGATCCAGGTTTTAATTAGCGAAAATTCGGTGGCGATTTACAAAACTTATGGTCAATAAACCACTGGGTTGCATCGGACAAGGTTTGTTGCAAGGGCCGGGACTGATGACCCAATTCCAGACGCGCTCGAGAATCATCATAGTACCAAAAACGACGTGCCATCCACGCTGCTTGCGAATCCAAACCCAAAGAAGGCGCAACCCGCTGCCCAATTTCACCCAATGCAGGTAACGCGGCATTGGGTACTTGCAGAACCGGAGCAGCGACACCCGTTACCTCTGCGGCAATATTGAAAAATTCCTTGTATGTTTGATTAACACCACCAACAATGTATTGACGCCCTGCCTCACCTTTCTGCATGGATAATATTAATGCGGCTGCGGCATCACGAACATCCATGGAATTCAATCCGCCAGAAAAACAAATAGGCAGTTGTCGACGAAGATGCATCAACAATAATCTGGAAGAAGAAATAAGCGCATCACCAGACCCATAACAAAAACAAGGATATGTGAATACGATATCCATATCTTTTGCAGCAGCTCGAACTTCCAGCTCAGCCTGACGCTTTGCTTGAAAATAGGTAACTGGATTACCGCTTAAATTATAGCGAGCCTCTTCATTTACAGATACTTTATCACCACCAGCCAAAGCAAAAATTGACGCCAAATAAACCAAACGTGGAACCGAAACCGTTTTTAATTCATTTAACAGATTATGGGTAACCTGATAATTCAGTTGCCAAACTTTCTTGGCATCAGCTCGCGCAGTTGAGATATAACCTGCCAAATGATAAACACCATCTATTCCATACAAATGATCTCGAAAAGAGTCAGGCTGAAGTAAATCACCTAAAACCCATTCTATGGCTGGATGATCAAAATCTTGAAGATGAGAAGGCAGTCTTTTTTGTCGAGTAAGAATTTTAATCCGATCACCATTAGCGACAAGTTGCCGCACTAAATGTGAACCGATAAACCCCGTGGCACCTGTAACCAAATACAGTTTGCTCATAACGTGTATCCCCCATAAAAATCAGCTAGTTAATTCTTCAGAATGCATGATCACTAAAGCTGAAAAGGAAAGATAATTATAACTCCGTAGCCTTCGCCCCTCAATGAATAAAAACCTAACACTTCCAACTTCAAGTTTATTTTTTTCGTTTGGCATGGGTAGAAAATTACCCAGTATGAATCACTCAACTACCCGCTTATAAATTATGCAAAACAATCAATATCCCTCTACTGAAAACCAAACCATCACTATCTGCGTTTATGTGACCACTTACTCTAAATCTTAACAGCGGGTTAAAAACCTCCCGCCCAAGAAAAAACCAATTTATTCACATGTTTTTTAACACCGCATAAACCGTGTCTCTCAAGCTTTCGCCTAAATGACTTTAAAAAATGGAATGACTGTTGCTTTGGGTTTTAATTCCACAACATATTGCAGTTAATGGATTTTAGAATTTTATATGAAGGATCATATTCGTGTTCGCCTGCGCCAAGCTTTACCAGTGGAGCAATTTCCCCACTGGCAAGCTCTGCTGCAAAACCGCAACTTAGAGCGAGAACAGTTCACGCCGGAGATTGATACCGTTTTTCAACGTCACCAGGTTGCTTTTCTCGCCACGCGTGAATACCAACCAGCGCAAAACGATTGGTCTGCAGATGAAATTGCCAGTGGCTTAAATCGTGTTTATCGCTTAATCCTTACTCGCAGTGGTCGTGTGCCTGCAGCATTGATAGAAGATCTACGTTTACTGCCCAGCATCGAACAGGTTTCTCCCGGCAACATCGGGCAGATGGAATTGAACCCTCGCAGCGCCATGCTAAGCACTCGCACAGATCGCGCATCCCGTGATGCAATCTATTTAGATGAAGCTCATGCTTTCACAGAAGGTGACAATCAAATCAAAGTTGCCGTACTGGATACCGGTGTGGAACTGGAACATCCGGAACTGACCCATTCCATGGAAGAAGGCTTTGATTTCGTCAATATTCTAGATGGCGCAGCAGAATTTATCGGTGATTATTTAGAAGCAGATAATGTTGCCGACGATGAAGTGGGTCACGGCACACACGTGGCAGGCATAGTGGTTGGCAAAGGCAAATCTATGCCAAAAGGCGTAGCACCAAAATGCAAATTGATCCCCGTACGCGTACTCGCCGCCATGGAAAAAAGCGGTAAAAAAATGGGCGCGGGTTTAATCGAAAACATTAATGCTGGCGTGAAATACGCCGTGGATCAGGGCGCCGATGTTATCAACATGTCCTTAGGTGTTCGCCATGAAGGTGGAGGCTTACCGCATCAGGAAGTAATCGATTACGCTCAGCGCAAAGGGGTTACTATCGTAGCGGCATCCGGTAATGATGGCCAACAACAAATGTACTACCCCGGTGCCTTTGAAAGCGTGATTGCTGTGGGCGCCATGAACGCCAACGGTGATGTAGCAGAATTTTCTACCTATGGCGACCAGGTTTCCTTTATCGCTCCTGGCGTGGATGTTTACTCCACTTATTTGGATAATGACTACGCCTTTTCCACCGGAACATCCCACGCCGCACCCTTTGTTACCGGCGCCGTGGCTTTAATGAAATCCCACGCCCGAAAACAAGGTCTGCGCTTAACCGATTCGCAAATCAAACATGTACTGAAACACACCAGCGACAAAGTCGACAGCAATTTTAAACATCGCAAAGCCGGATACGGACGTTTAAATCTGGCAGATGCACTCATCTATCTCGATTACAAGCTCAGCCAAGGGAGAGACCAGCAT
>JBFKSL010000582.1:0-2954 GCA_041626995.1 Ketobacter sp.
CAACGTGTCTGTAATGTAATCAGAGTACGCCAGATCTGCCACTTCACGAACCCCATGCACCAGAATCACCTTTTCGTACTGCTCATACACCTCATGATCCTTAATGATGCTCATGAATGGCGCCAACCCTGTACCAGTGCTTAGCAGGTATAAATTCCGACCGGGCAGTAAATGATCCACTATCAAGGTTCCCGTAGGCTTGGTGCTCACATAAACCGGATCGCCTACTTGAATATGTTGTAGCTTAGAGGTAAGCGGGCCTTCGTCCACCTTAATGCTAAAAAATTCCAATTGATCCTCGTAGTTGGCGCTCACAATGCTGTATGCCCGCAACAAAGGCCGCCCCTTATTTTCAATACCGATCATAGTGAAATGACCGTTCTTGAAACGAAAACCGGGATCTCGACTGGTGGTGAAGCTAAACAGCTTATCCGTCCAATGATGAACGGCGGTTACTTTCTCAGTGATCAAATTGGCCATAGCTGTCTCCACATCATTAACATCAATGACTGCTACTATAGACAGCACCACCTATATTAGTAAAATGACTATATTCAATATCAATTATCGGAAAATTCGATATGAAGTTCAGCCTACGTCAGCTCCAGGTATTTCTGGCTACCGCTCACTATCAAAATATTTCCAAGGCCGCGCAGAGCCTGGCCATGTCCCAATCTGCGGCCAGTAGCTCGCTGGCGGAAATGGAAACCCAGTTTGATATTCAGCTGTTCGATCGCATCGGCAAACGCCTGCAACTCAATGCGTTAGGCTATGCTTTACGGCCCCAGGCAGAAGCTCTGTTGCATCAAGCAGAGGAATTTGAACAGGCCTTGCAGCAGCATACCGCCAGCGGACGCTTAAAGATTGGCGCCACTCTTACCATTGGTAATTATTTGGCCGTACACATCATGGAGAGATATTTACAGGATAACCCAGGTAGCAAACTGGAACTGGACGTGGCCAACACTTCTATCATTGCGGAGAAAGTACGAAATTTTGAGTTGGATATTGGCATGATTGAAGGCGAACTGCAGGACAGCGAACTGGATGTTATCGCCTGGATGGAAGACGAACTGGTGGCATTCTGCTCGCCAGAACACCCCTACGCGAGCAAACATAAGCTAAGCGACAAACAGATTTTGAATGCACAATGGATTCTGCGGGAGCCTGGCTCAGGTACTCGACAGTCTTTCGATTGGGCCATGCACGGCCTACTACCCAAGCTAAAGGTGGAACTGGAGTTACAGCATACGGAAGCCATTAAACGGGCCGTGGAAGCCAATCTGGGCCTGGGATGCTTATCAAGAGTGACTCTACAAGAAGCGTTTAAACGCGGCAGCCTGGTGCCACTCAAAATCCCACAACGAGACTTTAAACGTCACTTTTATTTTATTGTACACAAGAAGAAATATCGTAGCGTGACTCTGGAAAACTGGCTGAATTGCTGTCGCCAGCTGTATTCCTAATCCCTTTTTCCAGCCATCACCGAATAGTCAACAGCACTTTCACTTGGCTGGAGACATTACTGTTTTGTAGGCTTAACACATCCACATAACCGATCATATTGGGGTTGCTGGAGATAAACTCCAATACTTCTGCATCGCCACTCACAGCAAATGGCGGTCGCCCTTTGCCTGTAAAAATCAAACGTGACCAATAGGAGTTCAATTGGTTGGCCGTCTTATTAACCACTTTGGTATAAAACTCATCACGGCTTTTTTTGCCCTCCATCTGATCCAAAGGAACCACTTTGGTACCATCGGGCAACTCACGCTGTTTGCCTAGAAAAATACTGGCCACCTCTTCTTGAGAAACAGAAGAAGATTCATTGCTGGCATGAACCACCACCACCAGCTCGCCACTGGCGAGAGACGCGTTTTGCATGCACCAGAAAAATATAACAAACAAAACTATTGACTTGATCATGCCCACGTTTTTTTCCTCATTACCCCCAGGCACTTCTTACTCTCCTGAATCGCTCTATCGACCTACTTTCTAATCTAATATAAGAACACTTTTCTTAAGTGCGCCACCTTCTAAGACGAACGGATAGAATCGCTACCGAACCGGCGCCATTGCAGGGCCACTGTCACCCTTCTCACCGTTGAACACAATCACACAATTTCTACCCGATCGTTTTGCTTTATACAGACCCGCATCGGCCCGCTCCATAATGTCTTCCACGGTTTCCACTTCACTTTGCATCTCTGATACACCAATACTTACGGTAAAATGCAATTCCACACCGTTATAATCGAAGGTTTCTTCCTGCCAACAACGACGAATACGCTCTGCCACCAAATAGGCTCCTTCGTTTTCAGCAGATACCAGTACCGCTGAAAACTCCTCTCCACCGACTCGACCAAACAAATCCTCTTCCCGCAGATTATTCATCACCACTTCAGAAAACCGACGAATAACGCTGTCGCCAAAGCTATGACCATACTGATCGTTCACGCTCTTGAAATAGTCCAAATCCAACATCAGCATGGCGTAAGGATGGCCATAACGAATAGATCGACGCAGCTCTTTCTGAGCCAAATCAAAAAAGTTGCGCCGGTTGTACACGCCTGTGAGCGGGTCTGTGGTGGCCAAACGCTCCAGCTCCTGCTGAATCAGTTTGCGATCAGTAATATCCAGAATCGAAATAAACACCGACTGGATACCGGCGAAGGTCATGGAATTACCCGTAAGCGATGCCCAAAAAGTGCGCCCTTCCGAGCCTTTCATAACGGTTTCTTCATCCACCATGGAACCGGAATGCACCACCTCTTCAATAAACTTAGCGCGCTCCTCATCATTCACCCACAGGCCTCGGGTTTTAATTTCCTGATCCATCAATGTGTTTCTAATACCAAACAGCGTGTAGGCATTTTGATTGGCATACAACACGGGATAATCTGAGCTGACTTCCACAATAATGATTGGGTAAGGTGCCGCATCCAAAATGGAGC
>JBFKSL010000583.1:0-2937 GCA_041626995.1 Ketobacter sp.
ACAACTTTTCACACGATAACTGACCACAGTGGCGGTCAGGGCTGCTCGTTGCCGGCCGTACTTGCGATAAATAAATTGAATCACTTCTTCACGCCGTTCGTGCTCGAAATCCACATCGATATCCGGTGGTTCGTTGCGCTCTTTAGAGATAAAGCGTTCAAACAAAAGGCTGCTTTTGGCAGGGTCTACCTCGGTGATAAACAGGCAAAAACACACAGCAGAATTAGCAGCAGAACCGCGGCCTTGACATAAAATGTTTTGACTGCGGGCAAACTGAACAATGTCATATACGGTAAGAAAGTAATATTCGTATTCCAGTTCGTGAATCAGAGTCAGTTCTTTTTCAATTAATTGGCGAATAGCCTTGGTTTCCCCATGGGGCCAACGCTCTTTAGCGCCGTTTTCCACCAGTAAACGAAGATAGGATTGCGGGCTATGGCCAGGAGGTACGACTTCTTTGGGGTATTCATAACGCAATTCATCCAATGAAAACTGACATTGCTGAGTAATGATTTGCGTTTGCTGGATAGCTTCTTGAGAAAAGTGCTGAGCGATTTCTGCCGTAGGGCGCATGCTGGTTTCACGGTTAGCGTGGAGGTGAAAACCAGCGCTATGGATATGACTATTTAAACGAATAGCAGTAATAATATCCTGTAGCGGTTGCCGTTCTTTTGTGTGGGTATGCACATTTCCACAGGCAACGGTGGGTAGGTTAAGTTGTTGAGCTAATCGGATGCGTTGTAAACACACGCTTTGTTGATCTTGTTGCAAAGCATTTTCCAAGCCGATCCACAGTCCTTGTTTGGTGTTTTCAATTAGGTTTAAACAGGCTGGGTCTGGTTGTTGGCATTGTTGTGTATTGGGAAACCAAATAAACAAGCATTCGTTACAGGTGGGGTATAGGTCCGTAACCTTGAGTTGATATTCGCCTTTTTCGCTGCGGCGACGGGTGCGAGTGATCAGCGTGCATAGTTGGCCGTAGGCACGACGTGTGGGGACCAGTACGACAAAGTGCAAGCCTTCTTCACTTTCGAAGTCGCTGCCGATGATTAATTTTATATTATGGTTTTTTGCTTCCACGTGAGCACGTACAACGCCAGCCACGGAACATTGATCGGTTATGGCGATGGCTCGATAACCTAATGCTGCGGCTTGTTGTACAAGTTCTTCTGGGTGCGAGGCACCCTTCAGAAAACTGAAGTTGGAAAAACAATGTAGTTCGCTGTATTGCATGGTGAAGCACACTTAGGGTTAGAGCTGAGCTATCCCGAAAAGATCCCATGTAAAAACCATTCAAAACTGTCCCGATCCCGATACACCCAAAACTGCCTGCCATTTTCTTGAGCAATAAAATAATCACGATTAATGGGCTTTTGATCCCACCAACCGGTTTCAATTCTCTCCGGCCCTTTTAGCAAGGTTAAAATCGAGTTATACATTGGCACACCTTTTTTACAGCGCAACTTTTGTGGGTGTGTTAGCAGCCAAAACGGTCGTTGTTCCGAAGGGTGCTGTAACGATTGCCCTTGCCCTGGCGTAGTGCCGTGCCAACTGTATTCCGGACGATGGTCGGCCACCATGCCCAAACCAAAAACACCACTTTCACCCAGCCGGGCTTTTAATCGGTCCACCAACTGATAACGATCGACAGAATCAGTTTGGTATGGGTTGAATAAATCTTGTTGCTTAGTGTTAAGAGGATAAAACTGACTAACGCATAATTGCAGATTCAATACCGGTGCTTGTAGCGATAGCGACTCCAGCTTTAACTGCAACAATGGCATAATGTCGCTGCCACGATGCATGGGGGCAGACAGGTTAATGGTCCAATCCTGAACCGAACGATTACGTAAAGCCAAACAAAACTGCAATTGCTGCGAACTCATTTGACGGGCGTAAAGATATTGCTCCAAATATTGCACTAAACGGCGTATGGGAAATAAAAGCCCCTGGCTGTTATCCACTTCTTGAATAAAATCCACATCCGCTTGAAATGTATTGGGTAACACCCAGTTTGGTAATGGGTCAGGCTGTTCCCCCAGTAAACGGCTTAAATATCGGGTAAAATCAATACCAAAGCGTTTCGCTAGCGGGTCTCTGGGCAGGTTTATTATGTCTTTCAATGTGGTAATGCCCATGCTGTAAAGTAATGACTTATGTTCATCAGAAATATCTAACCATTGCACATCGTAAGGGGCTAAATCCTGCAGTGAAAAAAAAAGAGCCTGATTACAGGTTTCGTTAGCTTGGGCAAAGAGGAGTGCTGCCATGGCGCTATCAGAAAACGCCAAGCAAAATGGTTGTAGATTTGGGTCAAGCTTTTCCAACATGACGTTTGCCAGGGTTTCCCTGCCATGAAATAGGGTTAAAGAGTGTTGCACTTCCAGCAGTAAATTATTGTTGCGATGGGTTTGAATATGGGGCGTGAATTCATAGGCCCAATTTCCCAGTTGTTGTAGTACCTTTTCTTCTGCCTCTTGATCATAGGGCGCACAATGCAAATCGGCGCACAGACCTTGGGCGGTGGGAATGGTCATTCCGGGTACAATACCGGCTTGGTGAGCTGAATTATTCGCTTGCAATACCAAGCGCCGTTGCTTGTGAGTGGTTTCAATCACTATGGCTTGAGGGCGGGGGAGGTTTTGTTCCACCAGGTTCAATGCCAGTGCCGGAAAGTGAAAGCAGGCCCACAGCATCTTAACCCCCGGAATAAAGAGCGGGGCTGATTTGTGAATAGTTGGGTAAAGTAAAGGGTGGAGTGGCCCTTTGGTTGTTGCATGAGTCTGGTTGTTGAATGAGATTTGCCACCGGTTTACGAATAGTGACTTTGGTAGGTTTTAGACGCAGCCAATCGCTACCCCAATGACCCTGGCATTTCACCACCCGAACTTGTAAGCCTTGTTGTAATGGCCCCATCTCTAATCGCATGGGGGCAGG
>JBFKSL010000584.1:0-2936 GCA_041626995.1 Ketobacter sp.
CTTTAATTTCTCGATAACCCATACCGATGTCGGCAGATAATTCGTGGGTTTCGTTGCGAATAAAGTCACGACCATAACCGAAGGTAACGGCACCTTCATAGTCAAAACCACTGAAACGATCTTTGGTGTATTCCAACAAACCAAACAGGTAGGAGCGCTCCCCCAGTTTGTATTCTGCTTTTGCTGAAGCAAAATAGTTTTCAGCAGTTCTCTCATCGGATTTCTCACCAGTTTCTTCGCTGGTGACTTCCGATGTTTCGTTGGCAGCTTCCAAACGGAAAATGTTTCGCCAATCCTCGCCATCGCGGGTGGCTTTGCTGCGGAAGTTTAAGTTTTCACTATTGGTGTTACCTGAATTGTAGATATACGCCAAATTGGCATCACCTTTCCACAATCTATCAGCCTCTTTCTCTGCAGCAACGGTAACCGCAGGTAAAACTAACAAGGTGGCTATACTAACTATCTTTTTCATCACATGTCCCCCGAAATACTGATGCCGGTAGTGTAAGTACCGGCACGTATTCTCGCATTTTCTTTAATAAATTACTTCATTACTTCTTTTTGCATCACGGCAACAACACGTCGGTTGTATTGACGGCCTTCTGCGGTATCGTTGCTTTCGATGGGTTTTTCTTCTCCATAACCAACAGCGTTAACGCGATCAGCGGCAATACCATAGCGGGATACTAAATCGTTCTTAACGGAATCAGCACGGCGTTGTGATAAGGCTTTATTGAATTTAGCGCTACCTTGACTATCTGTATGGCCTTCGATATCGACAGTCAGGTCAGTATGACGCTTCAGAAACTCTGCAACTTTTTGCAGCTCAGGCTGATATTGTTCTTGAATCACATCGGAGCCACTTGGAAATTTAATATGCAATTCAATACTTTCAACGGTTAATGTTTTGGTAACACCTACGCAGCCTTTCTCATCCACTTTGGCACCCGCTTCGGTGTCCGGGCATTGATCTTTATCGTCGGTCACACCGTCGCCATCACTATCTAGTGGACAACCTTCACTATTTACCGCAACACCGGGAACAGTGCCAGGACATTTGTCGGCACTATCCACTACGCCATCACCATCTGAATCAACGGGTGAGGCAGCCGCTACAACGGGTTTTTCTTTTTTGGCAGGCGCACTTTCACCACCAAATGCAAAGCTAACACCCAAAGTGGTCATCATATCGGTTTTATCATCGGGCAAACCATGAACAGCGCGTAAGTCCCAACGGGCGGAAAACACTTCAGTGAAATTAAAGCGAACACCCAAACCGGCATTTACTTGAGTTTCGTCTTCATCATCGTTTTCAAACTCGAACTCACCTCGACCAATACCGAAACCTAGATAAGGTTGTACTGTGCCATCTTTCTTGAAATAGTACAGACCATCTAACTTATAAGTGACAACATCAATATCGTCGCCTTCGGTCACAAAGCCGGCCAATTCTGCTGCCCAATTAGGGCCAAATTGATATTCCACACCGACACCAAAACCAGAGGCTTCGTCCAATGCACGGCCGTTATCAAACTTTTGGTAAGCCAGTGCAGGATTGAGTAAAACACGGCCTTCCTGGTTTTCTGCCAGAGCCGGAGCTGCAAGCAAAGTGAAGGTAAGTGGCAATAGTATACGTTTCATGGTGTCCCCCTTATTTCGTTTCTGGGCGCATACTATCGGTCTTTATAGCAATTCTCTACCCTACATAAACAAAAAGGCCGCGATTTCACTCGCAGCCCTTTAGGGTTCCCGTTAATTCGTTATTTTCTAATCAAATCACTCATCAATCTGCTGAATTCCAGCTAGCTTTTTCGCATGCCACTTTTTCTCTTCCACTTTCATTCCACGCAAAATTTGAATGCGTTGAGCTTGCGGCGAACCTGCTCCGTGCATGGACTCCGTCAGATAGCCCACAGCGTTACGACCCAAAGTCATGTTTTCAATCAAGCGCAAAATTTTCACGCGATCTTGTGTGGGAATGTCTTCACGGCCTTTGAAATATTTTTCTAATAAGGCACCGGTTTCTTCCGACTCAAAATCCTGTTGCGACGGCAGCGTAACCATCAAGCCACCGGCTAAATCCTGAGCCAAACGGGAAATTTCGTAGGGGAAACGAGTCACGTTATGTTTGCATACATTGGCCAACATAGAATCATTAATCCAAGCACCGGAAGGTAATTGTTTGGATTCGTGGGCCGATGCGATGCTGGAAGAATAAATAGTTTCGTTTAGGTGAGTCATTTCCACCAATTTGTCGCGGATATGGGAAACTTTTTCCAAACCGTTGTATTCGGCAATAGTGGCAGCAGCGCCAACCATCACATCACCCAACCCGGTTTTGCACACGTAACTGGCACGATGGTAATCAGTAAACCGTTCCACCATAGGTGCAACGTATTCGTATTCACCATCCATAAAAACATGTTCCCAGGGAATAAACACATTATCAAAGATGGCTAGCACTTCTTGACCTGCGTATTGGGCGTTGCCTTTATCCACTTCGCCCACTTCCATGGCGCGAGTATCACAGGATTGTCGACCGTATACATAGGTAATGCCTTCCGCTGTTAACGGCACGGCACCGATCACGGCAAACTCTTTATCGCTTTCTTGCAAACGCATGGTGGGCAGCACCATCATCCAATGGGAATTCAAACCACCAGTCATATGAGCCTTGGCACCGGTTACGAATAAACCTTTTTCGTTACGACCGGTTATGCGCATGAACAAATCCTGATCGGCCTGTTCGTGGGGTGCTTTGCTGCGATCACCTTTTGGATCGGTCATGCCTGCAGCAATAATATGATTATGCTTTTGCAGATTTTCTAAAAAGGCCAGAAAGCGAGTGTGGTATTGGGTACCTTTATCCTGATCGATATCGTAAGTGATCGTGTGCATTACGCTAATGGCATCTAAGCCAGCACAGCGCTGAAAAC
>JBFKSL010000585.1:0-2933 GCA_041626995.1 Ketobacter sp.
AGGTTCAGCGTTCCAGTGAATATCTTCACGAAAAGAACTTGGAACTGCAAACACGTCAGAAAGATATTGGTTTGCTGGAATCACAACTTCAATCCCTTCAGCATCATCATGACGAGCAGTTGAGATTGGTCGCTACTCTGAAGAACCAGGTAGTGAATATGAAGGACCAGCTTACCTCAGTAAACCAGATGGCCAGTGATGCCAAGTGCGCCCTGGATGACGCCCGGAAAACGATTCAAGACAATAATACGCAAATGGCTAGGCAAGAAGGCCAGCTCGCCATGCTGGACACATTGAAATCAACAGTGGGGACTTTACAGGAAGCGCTCCAGAAGGAACAGGAACGGAATCAGGTCCTGGATCAAGAAAAAGTAAGCCTGGGTAAGCAATTGGAACTGGCAGAGCGAAAATTGGCGAAAAGAAAGACCTGATACCAAGTTGCTAGTTTAGAGATCTGGTGTACGTTGGAATAGAAACCAACAACTGGAGATGAAGATGGATGACCTTCAGGCGTATAAAGCCAAGAAGAATCTCAGACGAAAGCTGAGCAATAAATCCTGGAATTTGGAAGGCTTTCATGCCAAAGCGGATCTGGTGATCAATGCTTACGCCTACGACCCTTTTGATACCAAAGAAGTGGCATTGGTTGGATATACAAACCAGGACATTGAGCGGCTGAAACAGATAAAAGAGCCAATTGAAATTATCTGTGGCGCCGTCAATCACCAATTTACGAGATACGTTGCGGCCAGCGAAAAACAGGTTAAGAAGCGCATCGAGGAGCTGGGAATACTTCTTGGTCTCTATATGGTAAACACATCCAGTTACCAAACGCTATGCGGGAATGATAGCCCGGGACACCGGCACTTTGTCATATTGTTGTACAGAAACCGCCACACAAATGAATGTACCTTGAGACCCTTCTCCTTGGTTAGCAAGGATGAGATCCTGGATTCTGACACGGTAAAACAGTATGCGCAGTCCGTTATATCCAGAGATGAGGTGATGAACCCTGGGATTTTCAACGCAAGCCCTGTTGTGCCAATCAGGAGTTAATATGGAACTGAGCATATTTGAGAACGGAGTTGTCCTCCACAATATCAAGATTCAACACGCGGTGCAGAAAAATGGACTGTATGTCATGCATGAAAAAGATTATAGCTATACGGTAGGAATGAAGGGACTCGGAGCACCAGAGTTAATACTGTCTAACCAATCGCGTGAGGTTGCAGAGGAAATGTTCCAGGTGTTATTTCAGGCTGTTCAGCTCGGTCTGGTGGACCTAAAACAAAGTGGGTCAATTGAGCATATTTTTGAACCTATGCCGACTATTGAATCAGTAGGTGAAATGAATAAGCGTAACCATTTCTATGCAGCACGTACCTACTATGGAGATTGGGAGTTTATGGCTTCGAAGATCTCGATGGACTTTCATTAGGAGTCAAAATGATTTACGGCCGACAGAGAATGCAATCTTCCTTCACAATACTTTGTGAGACAGACACCTTTATATTGATAAGGGATAACGATGATCCGGAATGTGCATCAGTAACGAACGCTGCTGCATTCACAATCGAAACTTTGGCACAGTCATTCGACCTTACCAATCGCCGTGTGCTTTATCAGGACACAATGAAACGGTTTGATGAACTCTGCCATGATGACGGCAAATTTACTGGATTTAAAGCACTGTCTCAAAGCCAGCAACAGTTCTTTGGTGCTTTGCTGGCAAACCATAAGTAAAAAGAACGGGGAAACCAATGGCTAGCGTTATTATTGACTTTACTGCACGGCTTAACCAAAAGAGACAGAACGAAGCGCTGAAGGAGCGAGTAGCTGCATCTGGCTGGGATATTGATAGTGACAGTGAAACTGTAAACTCTGATGTTTGCTTTTACATCATTGATCGAGTGGAGCCTGGTGTACTTCTCTTTGGATGCAGCAAAGATAGCATCCCTCATCCGGGAGCGTCGGAAATTGTACTTTGGGGTCACTTTGTGTTGGCCTGGGATGTTGTAGCAGATCCGAAAATGGCGTATGACGAGAAACACAAGAAAAACACAATGCTATTGGCTCTCCGAGCACTTCCCAGCTTACCAGAATGGAATGAGTTCCAGGAAAAGGCGTTTACAACAGAGGCCGGGAAGAAAGCCCATATTCTTGTTGTGGTAGATAGGAAAAATTTGGATGCGCCACTTGAACTAATTGTGGCGCATTCGGAGTCACCTGTTATGAATGCTGAAAGCATTCAGTCTATCGTTGATAGATATACTAAATCGCAGTAGGCTTCAACACTTCTTTTGGAATCAGTCTAATTCCTTCGGTCACGCATCTATGCGCAATTGTATCGACGTCATCCTTCATTTTTTCGTAATTGACTGTCCTGCTGATCAAAATGTCAATCGAGCTAAAACCGGCAGGCAAAGAGTTTCTAAAGGCCTTGCATATTCTCTCATGTCCTTTCCGACCAGTCTCAATCTCGACTGGCGCAGCATCTGATACCACGGCGTAAAAGTCATAGTCGCTATTTCTCCTAGCGGTGCCACGCGCGCGGCTCCTAATCAAATACAGTTCTACTAATCCATATTCAGCAAGAAACTTTTGACACCAATCCACAACATAACCAATAGTGCTTTCACCTACCTGGGTCTGAAGCTGCATCTTCCAATCATCCTCGTTCGCTCAATCTATGTTCTTGGAATGCCAAGTAAGCCAAACTGATGCCCAGCGGTAAACAGGCGAATCCAACGAATGAAGCCAACCAAAGTTTGGTTCCAGCTAAGTTCGTAAAGGGGGTTCTAGGGATTTCCCCTCCAAAAAAGACAAAAACCCTGTCAACGCCCGTCACTTCTAGCCTGTAGAGGTTTGGTAGTTCTCAGCCTACCGTAATCTAACCAGGTTTGGGTACAATTTCTCGCTTTGAGGCGAGAATA
>JBFKSL010000586.1:0-2928 GCA_041626995.1 Ketobacter sp.
CAAGCGCGATGATAATGTCTACATGATCGCGATTGTTTTTTGCTTCTGGCAATTTTAGCGAGGCAGATACTTTGTCGCGTTTACTTGGGTCATCATCTACCAAGTCGGCAATTTTGATGGTTCGCCCATCGGCTGCTTGTACCAAGTGAAAACCTGTGGCTGGGTCTGTGCCAAGCCAGTTCCCCAGCTCCTCAATGATATGTTCCACTTCCTTGATTTTATCTTTCGTGCTTTCACGGGAATTCACGTTGGGAATGTGGATAATGGTTTTTTCGTTTGGGTTTAATACGCTGAGAATGTCATCCGCGTATGAACCAGAATAAAAGTAATAGCCAATATCTAAGGTTTTTAGATACTCGTAGCCGTTAAGCTGCTCGTAGTAGGTATAAGTTACCGTATCGAAATTAGCTTCATCTTGTGGGGATAGAACGGCTTCTGCATCGCCTCTGAAATATGAGCCAGTCATGGCGATAATATGCACTTTGTCACGGGCAATAAATTGCCCTAATTGTGCGCCTAAGCGATTATCTGGATTTGCACTAACGTGGTGAAATTCATCAACAGCGATCAGGCAGTCATCAAAAGCAGGTACGCCAAACTTGTCAACGGCAAAGCGGAATGTGGCATGGGTGCAAACCAATACTTGATCGTCACTGTCCAAAAACGCATTAACTGAATTTACCTTGCCACCATCCTCTCCGGGGGCGTTGCATAAATTCCACTTCGGGGCTACTTCCCAATCCCAATAGAAACCGTATTGGCTTAACGGCTCGTTATTGAAACTCGCACCAATGGATTTTTCAGGTACAACAATGATGGCTTTTTTAATGTTTTGGTTATGCAGCTTATCCAGCGCAATAAACATCAATGCGCGGCTTTTTCCAGATGCAGGCGGCGATTTAATCAGAAGGTATTGTTCGCCTCGTTTTTCAAAAGCTCGTTCCTGCATGACGCGCATACCCAGCTCATTGGATTTTTTTGAGCTGCCGTTTCGGGCATAATTTACTGAAACAGAGGGGATGGATTTATGTTCCGTCATTTTCAGGATACCTTCTTTTTAGAATTTGCTGTCATTTTGGTATAGAGATCGAAGAGTTTTTCTAAACGCTCTGTGTCGTTCTTAAAGCGACGGCCAATATAGATGCGCTCCAGTACTTCGTCATTGCGCTCGTGAGCATGACGCAAGTCTTCTGGCATACTTTCAGGCTTGTATAGGTCAGCAATCGTGGCTGGGAAATGTGCTTCACGTGCAAGCAGAATCTCTTCTACGCAGCGTGTTAAATCTTCCTTGTTTTTTTCAGTTAGTTTAGGTATGGGAAATGTATTCCACCCCATTGTGTTCGAATAACGAAAGTCCGTCTTCAATTTGCCACAAACTGTTGCAATCCAAACCAAATGCAATCTAGAGGCGATAATGGAAATATTCCAAAGCGGTGAGTCGTAAATTGCAAATGCAAGATTGGAAACAACTGATTTTGGGCCAACGAGGCCAACTGGTAGAAATTCTCTAGTTTCTGAGCTAACACTTGGCACAACAATCGAAATCTGCTTACCTATATCTTGAATTTGCCTAAATCTATGTGGGTATTCGGCAAAGGGTCGCGTAGTAGCAGCTTTGCTTTCTAGCCTTATTTTTGAAACCCCTTCAAGTCTTTCCGATATACCCGTTATTGCTTTCGCCTCTTCAGCGCGGTGATCATCAATCCATAAGCAATAGCGTTCTTCACCACGAATCAATTCTCGAGATCCCAAATATTTATAAATAAATAATTCTGACCTATGATCCTGATTTCTTAGTGCTTTCGCTTCTTCTGGCGATAAACAAAGGTATCCACCGTCAGTGGGTTGGTTACCTTTGAGCATTCTGCTCTGCCCACTCAACGGAGCGCTTCTGCTCTCAACAATTGCATCAAGAGCGGGAACTAAATACGCATTTATATTATCAACTAGGCGAAGTCCAGATTTTCCATCTTGATCTGTAAAATAGAGCTTCTTCTTATAATTGGATTTCAAAGAGACGCCTATCACTATTACAATGACGCCGGCATTAAAGCTGGCCAAATTAGCCCATTTAAACGAAGTATGAGCGAACGATATTTCTTGATTTTTACTGTAAATTAAAGGCCACAACATGGGTACGTGTTGGCCTTGACATATTGAGTTGGTGCTCACGAAAGAAAAACTTCCCCCCACCGAACTACAATAATCAGCTGCTTTCAAGAACCACCCCGCTATGTAATCAAGGTTTTTCCAGTTTGATGTCCGCGTTGAAAATAGCGCCTCTAAATCATTTTTCTGATTAGTAGTTTGATAGCTGCTTCCTCGGTAGGGCGGATTTCCACAGATATAGGTTTCACCACCTTCATTTTCAAAATCAACTTCGGCTTGATTTGTGGGCGCACTAAAAAGGGCATCTCCAGCCAGTTTGACCGTCTTTCCTGTTGGGGGGCAAACAGATAGCCAATCAATTTCTAAAGCATTGCCTGAGGTAATCCAATTTTCGGTATCCAGCGGAAGAAACTCAGCAAGCGCTAGTTTCTGCCCCCGGTACAACAAGTCGCATTGATATTCAGCAATGATTAAAGCCAATCGTGCAATTTCAGCCGGAAAGTCGCGTAGCTCAATGCCTCGAAAGTTAGTTAATGGAATATCTGTTGGGCGATCTTTCTCTCCACGAAGCTCGTTAATCTTTGCCTCAATTTCACGCATCTGCTTATATGCAATAACCAAAAAATTACCCGAACCACAGGCAGGATCAAACACGCGAATATTCGACATGCGTTTACGTAGGTTTAATAACTTTCGGGGGTTATCTTCTGCTTGCTCCAACTGTTCGCGCAGATCATCCAAAAAGAGCGGGTTTAATACCTTTAGGATATTGGGAACGCTGGTGTAGTGCATACCTAATGCGTCACGCTCTTCGTCATC
>JBFKSL010000587.1:0-2922 GCA_041626995.1 Ketobacter sp.
CTTTGGATGGCTCATCCAATCTCGATGTGAATGTTTCCGTTGGTACGATCTTCTCTGTATATCATCGCGTGTCACCCGTGGGTAGCCAGGTGACGGAAGAGGACTTTTTACAGCCAGGTCATAAGCAAGTGGCCGCAGGTTATGTAATTTACGGTTCTTCCACCATGTTGGTTTACAGCACAGGAAGTGGTGTAAATGGCTTTACCTATGATCCCACCATTGGCGTGTTCTGTTTGTCCCACCCCAATTTAACCATTCCTGAAGACGGCACTATCTATTCTATTAACGAAGGCAACTATGTGCACTTCCCTGAAGGCGTGAAGAAATACATTAAATATTGTCAGGAAGAGGACGATGCGACTCAGCGTCCCTACACCTCCCGCTATATTGGCTCGTTGGTGTCTGATTTTCACCGCAACTTAATCAAGGGTGGCATTTATCTTTACCCCACTTCCAGCCGTTATCCGCAAGGCAAGCTGCGTTTGCTTTATGAGTGTAACCCTATGGCCTATTTGATAGAGCAGGCCGGAGGTAAAGCGCTTGCGGCACCAGACCAGCGTATTTTGGATATTGAGCCCACCAAGTTGCACCAGCGTTGTCCGTTATTTGTGGGGTCGCCCAATATGGTGGATAAGCTGGCGAGTTTTATTGAAGAGTTTGAATAAAAAATGCGATTGGCGGGCCCCATTTCAGGGGGGAGTATGAGCAGGGTTCTAGACCACTGGGGCTCCGCCAATCGCTAACCTTTCACCGTAAGGTCAAGGTCATCTTAAGGCATATGCCCTGAGCTGTGCTGTCAAGCTTATCACAGGGTTTTTGTGCTGAATTACAGCTTTGTGGGCGTTTAGGTGAGGTTGGCGTTTTGAGTGTGTGATTCTTGAGCGCCATATAGCGTTACACGATTGCGACCGTTTTCTTTTGAAGCATATAGAGCTTCGTCAGCCTGTGCGATTATGGATTGAAGATTATCGTTCATTGAGGGCGTGAAGGAAGCTACGCCAATACTAATCGTCACGGGAACCAGTTTGTTTTTTACTTGAAACTCTAATGATTCCACATTGGCGCGAATTCGCTCTGCAACCGTAAGCGATCCTTCAATATCCGTCTCTGGTAATACAACGCAAAACTCTTCGCCGCCATAACGTGCAGGGCGGTCACTGGGCCAGCGTAGTCCTTGTTTCACACAATCGGAAACGGCCTTTAGGCAATCATCACCTACTAAGTGACCGTATGTATCGTTAAAACTTTTAAAGTGGTCGATGTCCATCAGTAACAAAGAAATATTGCGTTGATAACGGGCGCAACGGGCAAACTCTTCTTCTAGAATTCGATCCAGATAACGACGATTTTTAAGTCCGGTTAACTGATCGGTATCACTGATTTCTTCTAGCTTTTTGTTTAATTCTTCCAACTCTTTGGTGCGCTCTTGCACTCGTTGCTCGAGTGATTCTGTAGCCTGTCGTTGAATCTCTAAAGCGTCTTCCCGCGCCTGGCGCAATTCCCGTTCGGTGGTTAGAGCATCCTGTTGCGCTTCAAAGCGCATGCGTCGTTCTTGGTTGATCCGTTCTGCCAGGGCAAAGGAAAGTAAAATTACTTCCATTGCCGATCCAATTTGAGTGGCGTATTCAGTAAAGGGCGTTTTGGGGAGAATGGTGTACTTGTTTAGTGCCAGGGTGATTCCGCCTAATAAGAAAGAAGTCCAGGCGATAGCGTAATATTTTGCGGAAAGGCCACCATTAAACCAGCGATAATAGCCGATAGATAATGCATACAAGCAAGCTAGAGTGGCAAAAGGAATAACTATTCGAATGCTGATGCTATAGGGGAGGAAGAACGACAAAGAGATAATCGTAAATGCGCCCACCACCAAGCCAATTGCAAATTGGTTTAGTAGCGGGTTAAGTTGTCTAACGTTGAGAAACTCCCGCGTGAACAGCGCGCCAAAGAAAACCACCCCTGACAGGAAAACTATTATGGCCTGATCATTCCATCGAGTGGCATTTGGCCAAAGGTACTGAAACGCAAAGCCGGTTAAGCTGGCAAGGAATAGTGGAGTGCAACTTACAAATAATACGTAATAGAGATAGCTGCGTTCGCCAACCGCTAAGTACACGAATAGGTTGTACACTACCATCACAAACATAATGCCGTAATAAATTCCATGGATGATGGTTTGCGATTGGTCGTAATTAAAGAAGTGTTCTTCTTCCCAAAGCGTCAATGGGACTTGTATTGCACTGGCACTGCGGACTTCCAAAAATACATCCACAGATTCCCCCGGTTGGAATTTGATAGGCACCACAAAATTGCGGTGTCTTACCGGTCGATCATGGAAGGGTTTTTTGTCACCCATATGGAATTCATTGATTCCCTGCTGAGTAACCGCGTACAGGTTAACTTGATCCAGCACTGGGTAACTGATTTCAAGCAGCCGGGATAATTTATCGGAAGTATTATTGTCAATGGTGATCCTCAGCCACCATGTGGAAGCGTTATAACCGTGGTTGAAGGTTTGTTCGCTATTGTGTTTCCATTTGGAATCGTCCAGCTGCAAAAGGTCTGGCAAAGTGAGGCTGTGAGAAGGATCCTCAATATAGTAGATATAGTTGGTCAGGCTTTCTTGGTAGGAGTCCTCCTTGAGTTGCAAGGTTTCCGCCCAGCCAGTATTGCAAAGCAGCAGCAGAAAAATGAGTAAGTTTCTCATTTCGCTAGATAAGTTCCTAATTACATGCGTGGTTCCTTTATTTTAGATCAAGTTCTGTGCTTTGCCTGTATAGGCTTATAAAATGTGGGGTGAGAGTGTTTGCCTAAATGGTTTTTTAGGCTTTTTGGTCGATAAGGTAGTCCGAATCGTCATGGAAGGGTGTCACTCTGTTGCGGCCGTTTTCTTTAGTGGCGTAAATAGCGCTATCAGCCTGTGCA
>JBFKSL010000588.1:0-2918 GCA_041626995.1 Ketobacter sp.
AGCAGGCCTGGCACGGTGTTCTCCTAAGGCGGTTACATTATGAAGGCCATAGGTTCCCATAAAATTACTTAGTTGTGAATGGTAACCGAGCCGGGTAGGTGGGTATATTGGTAAAACAGCTTACCAGGGTTTAGGAGGTTTAGTGGGTCTAGTGCGTGTTTTATAGTGGCCATTAAGTCTGCTGTGTTTTGGCCTTTCTCCGCGATTAGGTAAGATTTTTTACCTAATCCTATTCCGTGTTCGCCGGTGCAGCTACCACCTAAACGGTGTGCTCGCTCTACCAGTCGTTGATTGATGTGTTTTGCGGTTTCCTGCTGTTGAGTATCGCCCTCTTTAATGCTGAACAGTAGATGGAAATTGCCGTCTCCCACATGGCCCACTATGGGTATAGAAAGTTTATTCTGCTTTAGGTCTTGTTGCGTATCTTCAATGCATTGGGCTAGTTTTGAAATGGGCACGCACACATCCGTAACCCAGCCTTTACCCTCAGGTACTTGGGCTATGGCAGCGTAATAGGCATTGTGGCGAGCATGCCACATGGTTTTTTTGTCTTCTTCTTTTTGGCTATAAACAAATTCACTACCCTGGTGTTGATGGCAAATTTGTTGCGCTAGGCTTGCTTGTTCCTCTGTGCTGGTGGGTGTGCCATGGAATTCTAAAAATAAAGTCGGGGTTTCTGGGTATTGGGTTTTACAGTATTGATTGACGGCCTTGATGGCAAATTGATCCAGCAACTCAATGCGAGCCAATTGAAGGTTGTGTTGAATCATTTCAATAACACTCGTTACCGTATGATTCAAACTGGGAAACTGTACCCGTGCTGCCGTAACGGATTCGGGGATTGCGTAAAGTTTTAAGCGGGCTTTGCTTATAAGTGCCAGTGTGCCTTCCGAGCCTACCAGCAACTCCGTTAAGTTATAGCCCGCGCTGGATTTTCTAGCGGCACTTCCGGTTTTGATTTTATTGCCGTTACTCAAAATGGCTTCCAACGCCAGGGTGTTGTGTTTCATGCCACCATAACGAATGGTGGTAGTGCCGGATGCGCCGGTTGATATCATTCCGCCTAAGGTGGCATTGGCGCCTGGGTCCACTGGAAAAAATAAGCCCTTATCACGTAAAGCAAGGTTGAGCTGCTCTCTCGTTACACCGGGTTCCACTACGCAATCCAAATCGTCGCTGTTGATTTCCAAAATGCGGTTCATGTGGGTGAAGTCCATGCATAAGCCACCCTGAACAGCTTGAACCTGACCTTCTACACTGGTACCACCACCAAACGCCACGATGGGGGTATGAAACTTATTGCAAAGTTGTACGGTTTCAATGATCTCGGCTTCAGATTCCACAAACACAACGGCATCGGGAAGTGCAGCGGGGTGATGGCTTTCTCCATGGCCATGTTGCTCAAGCAGGCTGGCATTGTCACTGTAACGATCAGAAAAAATGGCGTGTAGTAATTGTTTCAGTTCGGCTTTCACACAGACACCTTCCAGTACTCGTGAGCGTCTTTTGCCAATTGTTCTTGGAAGTCAGGGTGAGCGATGCTGATGAGTGCTTTGGCCCGTTCGCGTAAGGTTTTTCCTTTTAGGCAAACGACGCCGTTTTCGGTAGCGATATAGTGAACGCTGCCACGTGGTGTCACCACTCCGGAGCCTAGCGCCAAAACTGGAACAATACGCGAATATTTACCACTGGCAGCTGTAGAGGGAAATGCCAAAATAGAGCGACCGTTTTCAGAAAGACTGGAACCCATGACGAAATCAAACTGGCCGCCCACGCCGGAATAAATATGCGTGCCTAGTGAGTCGGCGCAAACCTGGCCAGATAGATCTACCTGCAAAGCACTATTGATGCTAACCACATTTTTATTTCCGGATATGGTGTTGATGCTATTTATATATTCAATGTCCAAAAACACCACTTCGGAATTATCATCCACAAAGTCGTAGACTTTTTGGCTACCCAATACAAACCCTGTTACTAATTTTCCAGGGTGCTTTCGCTTTTTTCGATTGGTAATAACGCCGGATTCACACAAGGGAATAACGCCATCAGAAAACATTTCTGTGTGAATTCCCAAGTCCTTGTGGCTTCGTAAGCAGCCCATGACCGCATCGGGAATTTCACCAATTCCCATTTGTAGGCAATCACCATCATCAATCAATTCTGCAACCCGTTGACCAATGCGGCGGTTGGTTTCGGTTAGCTCTGGCGCTTGCAATACTGGTAGTGGTGCTGCTTCCTCGTAAGCAATATCAATATGATCTAAACGAATAAAAGCATCGCCATGGGTGCGGGGCATATTGGGGTTTATGTGGGCGATCACCAAGTCGGCCACTTCACAGGCTGCGCGGGTAGCTTCAACGGATATGCCAAGGGAACAGATACTGTGACGATCCGGTGGTGCCACTTGTATCAGCGCTACGTCAATTTTTTGTTGACCGTTACGAAATAGGCGTGGAATTTCTGATAATGAAATGGGGATGTAATCCGCTTTGCCTGCATCAATCAGATGGCGGTTATAGCGGCTGGCAAAGTAAGCTTTTAAATCCACATGGCCGCCGTCAACAGCTTGTTCCAGGCAATCGGCATGTTCCAGGTGAAGTTGGTATAGAGAAATATCCTGATGGTTTAACGCGTGCTTGGATAAGGCTTCCAGCAACACGCGGGGCGTGGCTGCCATGGAGTGTACCCAAACGTTGTCTCCGGTTTGGATGCGGGATACCGCTTCTGCTGCGCTTTTGACAAATATTGTCATGTCAATTACTCCACTAGCTGACGATTTTTAGGTCGTCAGTCTATTTGGAATGCATGTCGATTACATGGCATTTGTGGTTAGTTGTTTCGTAGCTTGGATAGCAATCTCAGCATTTCTAAGTACAACCACACCAGGGTAACCACTAAACCAAAAGCGCCGTACC
>JBFKSL010000589.1:0-2914 GCA_041626995.1 Ketobacter sp.
AAGGGCATTGTGGTGGCAATAGCCGATGGCGTGAGTGCAGCTGAAGCGGGCCGTGAAGCCTCAGAAATTGCAGTGAAGGGCTTTATCAGCGATTACTACTCCACACCAGATTCCTGGAGCGTTAAGCAATCTGCTCACAAGGTGCTTATTGCGTTAAACCGTTGGCTTTATGGGCAGGGGCAGGAGTTTCTCGATGCGGAAAAAGGTTACGTTACCACCTTTAGTGCCGTCGTACTGAAATCCCGATCAGCTTATTTATTTCACGTGGGTGACTCTCGCATTTATCGTTTACGCGGTGATAGTTTGGAACAAATGACCCGAGACCACGTGGCAAAAATTTCCGCAGAGCAAACCTATCTGGCCCGTGCCTTGGGTATAGATCTGAACCTGGACGTGGATCTGCGGGTTTTGGATTTGGAGCCTGGGGATGTTTTTCTCTTAACCACCGATGGCGTTCACGAGTTTATTGATCATCGGCAGATGGAAAAAACACTGCTGAACAGTAGTGATTTGGAAAGTGTTGCTCAATCGTTAATGGATCAGGCTTTAGAAAATGGTAGTAACGATAATGTAAGCTGCCAGTTGGTTCGAGTGGAACAATTAGGTCAGGAAACCAATGAAGACGTTTTCCAGGCGGTGAATCAACTGCCATTCCCACCGGAATTGGAAGTTGGTCTGAAGTTGGACGGATGGCGAGTGCTGGATCAAGTTCATGCCAGCCAGCGCAGTCAGCTTTACCTGGTACAAAATGAGGAAACCGGCAAACGGGCCGTAATGAAAACCCCCTCGCGCAATTATGTTGACGATGCCGCCTATCTGGAGCGTTTTATGCTGGAAGAGTGGGTGGGGCGGCGCATAGATAATAAAAACGTGGTGAAGGTAGTTGAGGCTAAGGGCCGAAAGTTCCTCTACTATTTAATTGAATACATTGAAGGCCCGACTCTGGCGAAGGTAATTGAAGACAAGCAGCCGTTAGACATGTCGGAAGTGATTGCCTTGGCGGAAAAACTGGTGCATGGTTTGCGCGCTTTCCATCGCAAGGAAACCCTGCACCAGGATCTTAAACCCGATAACATCATGATGGATGGCACAACGCCAGTCATTATTGATTTCGGATCAGTGTATGTGGCGGGAGTGGATGAAATCGCTGCAAACTTTGAGCGGGAACGAGCACTGGGAACCTTGGATTACTCTGCGCCTGAATATCGTCTACAGCGCCCCCGTAATGAGAAAAGCGATCAGTTTTCTTTGGCCGTAGTGCTGTACGAAGTGCTCACCGGTCATCATCCTTTTGGCGGGCCTTACCAAACAGCCAACACCGTGTCAGACTTTTTGGGTCTAAAGTATATACCGGCCTATCGTCGTAATCCGTTGGTACCAGTGTGGATGGATGGTGCCTTACGAAAAGCCATGCAGGTGAATGCCGATTTACGCTACGAATCCTTATCGGAATTCCTAAACGATTTAAAGCACCCTAACCCTGAATTTCTGCGCATAGAACAGATGCCTCTGCTGGAACGTGACCCGGTTCGGTTTTGGAAGCTCGCCGCGGTGGGGTTGCTACTCACCAATCTTATCACCTTGGTTTTGTGGTTATCATAGTAAAGCGTATATACTCTGCATCTCGCAAATACCAGTAGAGCAGTTATGGAACCCAAACCAGGTTTGGAACAAACCTATCGATTGATTATATCCTGCCCCGATAAGGTGGGGATCGTGGCCGCTGTGAGTGATTTTATCAGCTCTCACTCAGGTTGGTTGACTGAGGCCAGTTACCATTCCGAGCAAGAAGCCGGTTGGTTTTTTATGCGCAATGAAATTCGTGCCGACTCCCTTGCGGTTAGTCTTGAGCAGTTCAGGCAACAATTTCAGCCCATCGCAGAAAAATTTGAAATGAATTGGTTTATAAGTGATTCCTGCGTGCGTAAGCGAGTGGTGATCCTGGCCAGTCATGCCTCCCACTGTTTGGCGGATATCTTATATCGTTGGCATAGCGGCGAATTAAATTGTGATATTCAGGCGGTGATTGCCAATCACAATAGTCTGCGCGGTATGGTGGAGTGGCATGATATTCCGTTCCATCATGTGCCTGCACCAAAAGAACAAAAGCAACAGCATTTCCAGCAAGTAGCCGATTTATTACAGCAATATCAAGCTGAAACCATCGTACTGGCGCGCTATATGCAAATTTTGCCTGTGGCTATATGTAAGCAGTATTCGGGTAAAATCATTAATATTCACCACAGTTTCTTACCTTCATTTGTTGGGGCTAACCCGTATTATCAGGCCTATAACCGTGGTGTGAAGCTGATCGGCGCTACTTGCCACTATGTGACGGAAGATCTGGATCAAGGCCCCATCATTGAACAGGATGTGGAGCGGGTCAGCCATCGCCACGGCAAAGAAGATTTAGTGCGACTGGGGCGAGACGTGGAAAAAATCGTATTAGCGCGGGGGTTGCGCTACCATTTGCAAGACCGGGTAGTGGTGCACGGTAACAAAACCGTGATTTTTGATTAAGAGAAGCTAGGGCGAAACCACACACCTTTAGTAACGAAGTAAGATTAGAATAAAAACAGGAGAGTCACTGTTGATGAAGTTGAAAATCCCAAGCAATTTGCTGAAAGAAAACAGCGATGAAACCGATCAGCGAATATTGGATAGTGCGCTCTCGTTATACGTAGAGTTTGGCCTGCGACGTACCACCATGGAAGACGTGGCCAAGCGTGCTGGCATGGGGCGTGCCACGTTGTATCGCCGCTTTACCGACAAAGATCAGTTGTTTAAAGCCGTGATCTTGCGTGATTTTCAGCGCGATTTGGTGTTAATTGAAAAAGAAATTGAAAAAGTCAGCTCTGCCCTGGATGGCTTGATTGAAGCCTTTATTAAAGCCGCGCAGTTGGTGGATGGGAAC
>JBFKSL010000590.1:0-2907 GCA_041626995.1 Ketobacter sp.
CCAGCCGGAGAAAGCTCGTGGCACTTGCGAATATGCCGTCGGCCTGAACCCCAATTCCGACGATGCCCAGTTCTGCGCCGGGCAGGCTTATCTCGCCCTCGGCGAGACAAGACAGGCGATCCCATTCATATTGGCCCACACATTTTGCTAAGTGAATACCCAAATATGCTCAAGCTATTGGAGATGGTGGGCACAAAAGATCGCATCGTATGGGAACGCGATCACTTTATGGTACAAACCATTGGATCCATCAAGCATGTACTAAAGCAAGACCCCGTACCATCTCCATTTCATTTTTTTTCGTCCTTATTAAGCTACCCCGTGGGCAGTTTATATGACAAAGCATCCAATGCTCGTCTCACCATTGAAGTTCTACAAATGAACGAAAATGATTTTCTGGAGTTAGACGATGAAAACGCCTATGCCTATTTAAAACGCAAAGGGGTTAGTGAATCTTACATTCAACAGTTCTGGTCATTCACCTGCATGTCCATTATGAACATACCATTGAATTTGTGTTCTGCGGGCGCGTTAATGCGTTTCTTCCAGAAATTTATTGGCTATACCGAATGGTATTTTGGGTTCGTAGACGGTGGCTTAGGTGATATCTGGGCACCAGCAACTAAAGAGGCCATCGAAAAAGCCGGTGGAGAAGTTCGCACCAGTACCACAGTTGAAGAACTCATAATAGAACGTAATGTTGTAAAAGGCGTACGCTTAACAGATGGTTCCACCATACGTGCACGACACACCATCATGGCCACTGCGCCCCAACACTTTTATCAAATGGGCCCAGTGGAATGGCGACGCAAATATAAATGGTTTGATGATTTATCGTATTTCCACCCCTGCCCTTACAAGAGCGTTTATATCTGGTACGACCACAAAATCACAGATCTGAGAATGTGGGCACGCTGTTATGAGCCTGGCGATTTTAATTGTGATTTTTACGATAACTCCAACATCTACAGCAACCGGCCCAGCAAAAGCACAAACTCGCAAATCGCCAGTAACATAATCTTCAGTCAGCGCGTGGAAGAAATGACCGACGAAGAACTGGCGCGCGAAACAGTGCGAGAAATCGCTGAAGTCCATCCGACCGCCACCTGGGACAGAGTCACTCACTTTGTGGTAAACGATGTACCCATGGCAATTCACTGTCCGTTCCCAGGCACCGAAAAACGTCGCCCGCCGCCCAATGTGGGAGTGGAAGGCTTAATTCTGGCTGGTGATTATGTGCAAACCTATGTTCCCGGCTGCATGGAATCTGCGGTTTGCTCTGGTTGGATGGCGGCAGAAGAAATTCTGGCGGAACGTGGAAAAATTCGCTATTTGCATGTTGAACGGCGTGATATCGATGGGGTTGCCGGATTGATTAAGCGAACGGCCCAGTACTTACCACACAAGGTTGCAAAACAAGCCGTGCGCGATTTCCAATGGCCGGATATTAACTTGCCTCAATTGGATGGTATCAGCGATCGATTAAAATCCACTATAGGGCGTTTCGCATGAACGCCCCCGCACCCATCAGCGGTGCACATTTTGATGTGATCGTGGTGGGCGCGGGCTACGGTGGCGTGAGTAGCGCCGCCGTGCTCGCCTCTCGAGGGCTACGTGTTTTGGTAGTCGATAAAAATGCCAAACCCGGCGGCAAGGCCATGCCTGCAAAACGAAGCGACGGAATCGTAACTGAACTATGGCCGGTTGCTGGTGGCCCTACCTACGGATCACGATTTGACGACCTCATAGCACTATTAGATATGCCCCGTGACACTATCATTGGGCCCAACCCAGGCGCAGAATTTGTTTACATTGACGAACGAGATAAACTGCATTGCGCACGTGTTTCCAGTCAACCTATTCGAAATCCATTGAGCCTGTTTAAGCTCGCTGCCACCTTTGGAGCAACACCCATGGGCTTACTTGGTTTATTACACATGAATATCAAGTCTGCATTGCTGCAAGAGGATGCATTGCAAGAGATGGATAACATGAGTATGGCTGAATGGTTGCAACGATTTGCGTTACCCAAATCAACCTATTATTGGCTAACCAGCCTAATGAACTTATTCTTCGTGGTGCCAGTGGATGAACTTCCTGCTTCCGAAGCCATTCTTACCTTAAGAGACGTGGCTACAGGTGGAGCTGGTCGTTACCATCGCGGGGGGTATTGGTCAGTTGCAGAAGCTGCTGTGCGTTATGTGGAAAATCATGGCGGCTCCTGGCTGCCATCGACTAGGGTTAAGAAAGTTTTAGTGGAAGATGGACAAGCAGTAGGCATTGAAACCGCGCGCAACCGTTATTTTGCTCCTGTTATTATTTCCAATGCAGGTATTCAACCTACAGTTCTAAAATTAGTGGGTAACAAACATTTCCCTCCGGGGTATGTGCGCCGGGTAAAAGAACTTAAACCGTCCTGGGCCCTAGCGGGTGTTCGCTACGATTTATCGAAAGCATTTTTTGATGTTCCTATGAACGTATATTTTTCCAAAGATAGTGGCTGGGACAAAAAGCGCTTTGCGGCAGCAGAATCAGGAAACTGGCCTAGGAACCCCTTATTATTTGTAACGGTGCCTTCCCTTTATGATCCTCAATTAGCAACCAAAGATACTCCACAGGTAGCCTTGATCAGCATTCTATGTTCACCCGATCCTGCTTCGCCCATGAACGAACAAGCCATTATACAATTGGAAGATATGGTGGATCGTTTATGGCCCGAACTGCGCAAGCATGTGATACGACGTAAAACTTACGGTGCCGGTGCTGTATCCTCCACGACTCGAGACAATGTGATAAACCAGGGGGGCGAATGCATTGGCCTGGGACAAATGATTGGGCAATGCGGAGGCAGCAAGCCGGACATTCGCTCACCGCTGCAAGGTTTGTATTTTGTGGGAACCGATGCCG
>JBFKSL010000591.1:0-2892 GCA_041626995.1 Ketobacter sp.
ATGAAGATGTGCTCGACACTTGGTTTAGCTCAGCCCTGTGGACTTTCTCTACACTCGGCTGGCCCAATGATATGGAAACCTTAAAAACCTTTCACTCTACAGATGTGTTGGTAACCGGTTTCGATATTATTTTCTTCTGGGTGGCGCGCATGATCATGATGACCATGCACTTCATCAAGAATGAAGACGGCACGCCGCAAGTGCCATTCAAAACTGTGTACGTGCATGGCTTGGTACGTGACTCCGAAGGCCAGAAAATGTCGAAGTCGAAAGGCAACGTGTTGGATCCTCTCGACATCATTGATGGCATCGACCTGGAAGCCCTGGTAGAAAAGCGCACCACCGGCATGATGCAGCCACAAATGGCAGAAAAAATTGCCAAGCGTACCCGCAAAGAGTTCCCAGAAGGCATTGCCTCCTACGGAACTGACTCCATGCGTTTCACCTTTTTGTCATTGGCATCCACCGGTCGTGACATTAAATTCGACATAGGCCGCTTAGAAGGCTATCGCAACTTCTGCAACAAACTGTGGAACGCCAGCCGCTACGTATTGATGAACACTGAAAATCAGGATTGTGGTGCCGATGGCGGCAAGGTGGATTTAAGCTTGGCGGATCGTTGGATTTTGTCTCGCCTACAAGCCACAACTCAGCAAGTATGCAAAGCACTGGATGAATTCCGCTTCGATCATGCCTCACAAGCATTGTATGAATTTATCTGGAACGAATACTGTGATTGGTATTTGGAACTGTCCAAGCCTACGCTAAATGACGAAGGCACCAGCGCCGAAGCAAAGCGCGGCACCCGCCGTACCCTGTTACAAGTATTGGAAAACATCCTGCGCTTGGCTCATCCATTTATGCCCTTTATTACGGAAGAGATCTGGCAGCAGGTGGCCCCTAAAGTGGGAATTGAAGGCGACACCATCATGGCGCAACCATTCCCACAGGCCAACACAGAACTAACCGCACCAGATGCAGAAGCGGATATTACCTGGCTACAAGGCGTTATAGTTGGCATACGCAATATTCGCGGTGAAATGAATATCTCACCAGGCCAAGCCTTACCCGTGCTCCTGTATAAAGGCAGCGAGAAAGACCAAGCGCGCCTAAACCAATACAAAGCCTTGCTGATTTCACTGGCGAAACTGGAAAGCGTCACCTGGCTAGCCGCAGATGAAGAGCCTCCCATGTCCTCCATACAATTAGTGGGTGACATGCAGGTTCTTGTACCCATGGCTGGTTTAATCGATAAAGACGCAGAAATGGCCCGCCTACAAAAAGCGCTAGACAAGCACCAACAGGAAATTAAACGGGTTGAAGGCAAACTCAACAACCCCAAGTTTGTGGATCGCGCCCCAGCCGATGTAGTGGAAAAAGAAAAAGCGAAAATCACAGAGCACCAAGCAGCATTAAATGAGCTGCAAACACAGCTTGAAAAAATCAAAGCGCTGTAATTGATGAATACCACTCCCCAACAAGAAGCTCTTGCCGAAAAGAACTTTAACGAGTTTTTTCGGCAATGGTGGTTTTCCGTTTTCATAATGGCGCTGATCTGTGCCACCACTTTCCTGCCAGAAAACATCATTCAACAACTGGCTTTAGCGCACGACCCGGTAAGCAATGGTGAAATTTGGCGCTTGATCACCAGCCAATTTGTACACCTGGGATTTAATCACACCATATTGAATTTAGTGGGTTACCTCATCATTAGTGCAAGCTTTCGTGAAGACATACTACCGAAAGAAGAAGCCATTAGCTTAATGATATGCACTCTTGGCGTGGGTTTGGGAATCTACTGGTTTAACCCCGAAATTGACTGGTATGTAGGCTTATCGGGGGCTATATATGGCTTGCTGGCTCACTATTTAATAATCGGCTGGAAACGCAGCCCAACCTTGTCATTGTTTTTCGGCGTTTTCCTGATTGGAAAATTTGTCTACGAGCAATTTATATCTGGCCCAGACACTGTCACCGCTGAAGTCATTGGTGGCAAAGTGGCAATTGACAGTCATCTCTATGGAGCCATTACGGGCACAGCAATTGGCATCATTTCCCTGTTAGCATTTCATAGCAAACCCAATGGAACTGAATAAAGCCCTTAGCCAGTTCCAGTCTCCACACGTCAAAGACCTCGCATGGGCAATACTAAGCCCTACGCTCATGCAAACACACAATCCAGAGCAAAATTTTAGCGCAGACTTCTTTCAGAAAGCATACCAAGACTTCCTTCCCCATCTAGAGAAGTTAGACCTAGATCCAGAGCCATTGCGTGATTTTTTAAACAAAGGTGACGATAAACGGCTCGGCCCTTACTTCGAACGATTATGGATCTACTGGCTCGACCACAACGATCAATACAAATGCCTAGCCCACAACCAACAAATCCAAGATAAAAACCGAACCTTGGGAGAAATGGATCTAATTGTTAAAAACCAGCAAACGCAGAAAATTGAACATTGGGAACTATCTATAAAGTTTTATTTAGGTATCCCACCATTCAACCAAGCTAGCAATTGGATTGGCCCTAGCTTACGTGATCGCCTGGACATCAAATACAAGCAGCTAACCGGAAAACAATTATTATTACCGAGATATAAAACTGCACAACAATTCTGCAACCAGCAGGGTTGGAAAGTCCAACAATCGCGTAGTATTAGCAAAGGCTGCTTGTTCTACCCCTACCCGCTAAGAAACGAACATCCTAGCATCATTTCAACGCACCATCTGAAAGGTTACTGGACAACACAACACCAGTTTGCAAAGGAATTTAACCGGCTGTCGTTAAAGGGAATTTGTCAGCTAAACAAAAAAAGTTGGATGAATCTTGAATCCAATGAATATTACGATCCCGAAGAATTCACAAAACTGCTGGCACACGATGAAATAAAA
>JBFKSL010000592.1:0-2891 GCA_041626995.1 Ketobacter sp.
AACTATGTGGATTTTTATAATCAAGAGCGTATACACTCATCACTAGGCTATGCAACACCAATTGAGTTTGAACAAGCGCAACATAACTAACGAGTGTCCACTTTTTCGAAGGAACTCCCCAAAGCTACGCTCCACTAATTTGTGGTTCGCTGCGCTCACTTTACCACAAATTAGCTCCGCTCCGTTTTGCCCCTGAGCGCGGCGTTAGCCAGAATACCTACATTCCAGTAATAATTGCACCTCGGACTTTTGTTGCCAAAATTCACCGGTTTTCAAAAATGTGTTGTGAGGGCTTTTCATTTTTAAGCACTCTCTTGGTTTGAAGTTTATTATATCTACATTGGATTGAAAGAGGTTTTCATCTAATTCATGGAAGTTAGTACGCTTAGGACAAAACAATCGTATTTCTCGATTGAGTCGTTCAACAGTACCTCTTTGCCAGGAAGCATATGGATGACAGAAGTAAAATTTACAACCCAGCGCTTTCGCTAGCTCTCCGTGTTTAGCAAATTCACCGCCATTGTCACAGGTAATGGTTTTGATAGAATTCTTGAAAGGCGCTAGCATTTCTATCAGGGCTTGTTTGACCGTTTCAGCATTTAAGTTGGGTATGATTTTAGCCCATAAGTAACGAGTTTTTCGATCCACGGCGGTTAATACGCCGCCTTTGCGATCTTTGCTAATAATGGTGTCGATTTCAAGATCACCCAAGCGGGTGCGTTCGTTTGCTGCTTTAGGTCGATTATCAATAAGTTGCTCTGGTTTTACTTTATATTTCGCGGGTTTATAGTTTTTATCTGAACGCTTGGCTCGGCCTTTTAACGGAAGAAGTTTGTAAATTTCTCCGCCATTAATACGGTCGTTCTTGATATGGTTATATAGGGTTGAGGTAGTAATTTTAATGCCCATTGAACTTTCTAAAATAGCGCATATTTTTGCTGGGCTATAGGTTTCGTTTAAAAGGAATATGATGACGTTTTCCACTTCTAAAGTGATCTTACGGGCTTTTCTGGCAAAGGTGCGTTTAACAGTAGCCATGGCATGAGCATGCTCAGGATCGTAATCTTTCTTGATTTTATTTCTGCGCAGTTCACGTGAGATCGTAGAGTGATGGATATCAATTTTGTCGGCAATTTCGCGTAAAGAGAAAGCCTCTTCCCTATAGGCTGAAATCTGGTATCGTAGGCCTTCGGTCAGCTGTCTATGGCTCATGGTCGTATCCTTTGATATGCATTGAGATATTTTTAATTGTTGGCGCATTTAAGAATAAGGCAGTTGGCCGTTCCGATTCAACTTATGGTAAAGAGCGGTGCGATTGGAATTGGAATCTAGGTGGTAGGACAAAAAGCTCTTTTTATCGTTGTGAATTCAAGGTCAGACACAAAAACCAGCTTAAAACTGAATTCAAAAAGCGTGTTTGTCTAGGTGCTTCCTTTAAAGGCCGGTGGCGCCGCCAGGTATTTATCAGTGCGGGGTCACGCATCGGGTTTCGCGTTCGTGTCAGTGAGGTTAAGTGTTTAGCTTCTGGCTTCAGCGCTCCAAACCCGCTGCACCGAGCGTAATGCGAGTTCAAACTTCACGTATTGGCACTTGGCTGGTTTTTAAAAGATTTTTTGTTTTAAATATACGTAAATTCAAGGGCAGGGTGCTCTGTAGCTGGGTTGCCCTAACAAGTTGGTGAACGGGACCCACCTACGCTCCACAAGCATGTGGTTCGCTACGCTCACTTTACCACATGCTTGTTCCGCTCCGGCGGTCCCGTTACCAAAGCGTTAGCTTCATGAAGAATAAAGGAGAATACAATGAGATCGGTAGGTCTTAGTGATGGGGAAATACTGGATATAGTACAGCCATTAGCAGAACATACTGAGAATGCATGGAACGAAAAGAATTATAGTAATTTTATTCACTATTTTTTTGATGAAAATCCTTCAGAGCATTTACCTGAGGAGGAATTCAATCGACAAATAGTTGAAAATTATGATGTATATGGAAAGCACACAATAGCTGATTTAGTGGCTATCCACAGGAACCCTGATCACGTAATTGTTCTATGGAAGGTAGACTTAGAAAATCGTGAAGAGCCTGGTCTTCTAATCTACGGATTTAGAGAAAGAGATGGAAAGGTTCTAATCGAAGGTTGTTCATATCATGCGTAAAAGCTAACAAGTTGGTGAACGGGAACCAGCTACGCGCCACAAACATGTGGTTTGCTGCGCAAACTTTACCACATGTTTGCTCTGCTCCGCTGGTCCCGTTACCAAAGCGTTATGCGGGATTTGGCTCGTAGTGATATTTTTTGAATCGGAATTATTAGATGATTCGATATTTTGCATTTCTGATTTTATTGGCATCTTATACCCATGCTTCTGGATGCATTATAGATCCTTATCAAGCAACTATAATGAGGTCAGATCAGTTAAAAGAGCAATCGGACGTCATCTTTTTTGGTAAATTGGTAAACCTTGAAACATCACTGGAAGGCAAGCAAGTTGCTACGTTCTTCGTGATCAAGTCTTTTAAAGGTGGGTTGAGTGGCAGAGTTGTAGTTAGGAATGAGGTCCTGAGTAGTTGTTTTAGGCCATTTCAAACTATAGATAGTGCGTACTATGTATTCGCTACCGAATCTCGGTCTGAGGGTCAATATGAAATTACAGGGTCTGTTTCAAGCGGCTTTGTACCACTTGAATGGGCGGTTGAACAAGAGTGGGACTTCAAGTGACAGCGCATAACAATGCAGTGCACGGGAACCGGAGGTTCCTTCGGTTCAGTAGACACTTAGAGCTAACAATCTAGGAGTCGAAACAATGCCAAAACCAGGCCCAAGAACGACGTATAAGTACACCGATAAATTTAAAGCTACAGCAGTTAAGTTAAGCCAGTTACCTGGA
>JBFKSL010000593.1:0-2889 GCA_041626995.1 Ketobacter sp.
ACGATACGGTCGTTCTGTATCAATTCGATCAAAATTCGCCCAGGTAAAACGCGCTCGGGGCAGTGGGCTATGAATACATCGTTGTCGATATCGTGCCCCTGCTCTTTGAGGATTTTTGCCACGCAATCATCGGTTGTGCCTACCGGGCTGGTGGATTCCAGAATGATCAGATTTCCCGGTTTAACATAGGGGGCAATGTTGCGGGTGGCTGTTTCTACATAGGTCAGGTCAGGCTTATAGCCTTCTTTAAAGGGAGTGGGCACTGCAATTATGAAAACATCTGCTTCAGCAGGTTCTTTCGCCGCTTTCAGGTTGCCGCTGTTCACGGCAGATTTAACCAATAGGTCAAGATCCGGTTCCACAATGTGGATTTCACCTCGGTTGATGGTATCCACAACGTTGTCTGATACATCAATACCCAGAACTTCGTAGCCTTTGGTACCTAACAGGGATGCTGTGGGCAGGCCAATGTAGCCGAGTCCCACCACGCAGACGGTATTGAATTTCTTCATGATTGCTTCAACTATTATTTCTGAGTGATTAATCAACAGGAGGTTGGATATTGCGGCTTAATATACTGTAAACCAATTATAGGCTTCCACCCCTTTCTATCTTTGGCTAAAAAATAATCAAATCATTTAACTCAATAAAAACCCAAGCTTTTTTGTCCAGTAATAGCGTGTTATGGTAACGCGCTTGCGTTATGACTGCATTTTGATCAGAAGTGGTCAGCTATGGACAATTTTATTGACGCAATGGCCTAAGCTCACCGCATTGGGTAGGCGGCAGCTAAAAATAAAAAGGCTACTGGTATTCTAGTGGTCATGTATGGGGGTGAGAATGAATAAATTTCCTAGTTTGAGTGTGACTTTCCACACAAAAATACAATCTCCCAAAATTGTGTGTTCAGCAGTGTGAACTGGCCCACGGGTGGCATTCGTGGGCTCTACTAACCTTGGGTTTGTAGATTCACTGATGTTTCGTTTTTAAAGGTACTGCCACATGTCATTTTTTGGGTTTGCCAGCAAAAGTATCAACGGCCAGCTTGCGGTCATTTTGCTCATGTTATGCGGCCTGGTGTTAACCGGTTGTGGTGCAGGTGAAGCTGCTGATTCCTCTATCCAGTCCTCTGAAACTGAAGTGGTGGATAATGATGAGGTAGAGAATGGCGGTGACGGTATTGTTGATGATCCAGAGGAGCCGGTAGAAGAGAGCCACACTTTGAATCTGGTTTCTCAGCCTGGCAGCGCTACCATCAGCAGCGGACAGTCTCACACCTTCCAGCTGGTGGTAGAGCACAGTCATCCCATCACCGTAAATTGGTTATTTAATGGTTCTTTGGTTCAGGCTTCTTCTTCTACCAGCATTTCGGTTTCCTCTGCTGGAAGCTACTCCTGTGTGGTGACTGATGGCGAGTTGACTGTAGATTGCTCTACCTTTTCGCTGACTGTGGATGCGGTTCAATTCGTGGATATCACTTCTCAACCTAGCAATCAAATGGTCAATGAGGGCGCAGATGTAGCGTTGAGTGTTGAAGCTGTAGGTAGTGGTGCGTTGTCCTATCAATGGTATTTTAACGACAGTGCCATTTCTGGTGCCACCGCTGCTGAGTTGGCCTTAAGCGGTATTTCAGTGGGAGACGCTGGTAATTACTACTGTGTTGTGTCAACGGGTGGGGTGTCCGAAACGTCTAATGCAGTATCCGTTGTGGTAACTGAAACACCAAATGGTGTAGCTGAAATCACTTGGACGCGCCCAATGTCTCGCGCCGATGGTACTGACCTCGAAGAATCTGAAATTTCTGCCTATGAAGTGTACTATTCTGATTCTGACGCTAACTCGTTGACTCGTGTTGATACTGTAGATGATAGCGAGTTGCGCTTTGTGATGAATGGCCTGCGCGATGGTACTCATTACTTTGCTTTGGTAACGGTGGATACCACTGGCCTGCGCAGCACTCGCTCTCAAGTTATTGAGGTGGATATTTTCTAATCCGCGATAAGAAAGACATAAAAAAACGGGCTTTGGCCCGTTTTTTTATGTCCGAAAGTAAATCAACTAATCTAGAAGGCCGAATACGTGGTCTGCAATTGCCAGGGAGGAGGTCAGGCCGGGCGATTCGATGCCGTATAGATTGATAAGGTTGCGGCTGCTTTTCTCAATCATGAAATCCTTTGCTGATTCCCCTTCTGCCTGAATTTTTGGGCGTACGCCAGCATAGCCTGGTATCAGCTTGCTGCTATCCAGTGCAGGGTAATACTGTCGAATGGCCTGGGCAAACTTCTCACGACGCGAATCTTCTACGGTGTAGTCTTCTATATCCATATACTCAGTATCTGGACCAAACTTCGCACGGCCGTTTAAATCCAGGGTGGCGTGTACTCCCAGGCCAGTGGTATTGGCTTCGGGCATGGGGTAGATCAGCCGGTTGAAGGGTGATTTGCCGGTTAAAGAGAAATAGCAGCCTTTGCAGTAATACAGTGGTGGAATACTTTCCGGGGCAAGGCCCTCTATATTTGAGGCTACCTGTTGTGCACCAAGTCCCGCTGAATTGATCAGTTTGGTGCAGCGGAATCGGTAGGCTTCTCCCACACTGTTAACGGTGACGGTATAACCATCAGGATCAGGAATGGCATGCTGGAATTCAGTTTTTAAACTTAGGGTGCCACCGTTCGCTTCGATTTCTGCCAGCAGTGATGTCATGAGTGCGTGGCTATCGATGATGCCTGTGGAAGGTGAAAGTAGGGCTGCTTTCCCTGCGACATTGGGCTCCCACTCGTGGAGCTGAGATTCGCTGATCCACTCCAGATCCATTACCCCATTGGCTTCCGCTTTTTGCTTTAGGGCGCTTAGCTCGTCGGTTTGATTGGCTGAGCTGGCAACGATCAG
>JBFKSL010000594.1:0-2879 GCA_041626995.1 Ketobacter sp.
GAACTATATCACCCTCGGGTGAAGGGTCTAGGGCAGTTTGGTCGTCAGTAGCCACGGTGGTGGTTTCGCTGGTTTGTTTCTTGGTGGGTTCCGAGGGAGTCTCCACGCTGGGTGCAGCCTCTTCTTCCGCCATCATTACCGGTGCGCAGTGTCCAGCAGGGTCTTGTTCAAGCTTATTGCTGCGGATCAAGCGTTTTAGGGTTTCCACATATTGATGGCCTTTTTCAGAGTAATCCTCCAAGCCTTGGGCCAGATAGCAACCGCTACTGCTTATTTGTTTACTTCTCAGTTCAGCTCGAAAAGCCCTCAGCTCACGATAAGCGGGGTGACTGTTTAGGTTGTGAATATAAGCCGCAACCGATTCTTTAGGGCTGGGGAAAACGCGTACTTCGTGCTGCTTACCCTCTTGGCGCGCACTGGGCACTAAGCCGCAACCTGGGCGAAAACACCACTGACCAAAGTAATTATTTCCTTCAGATGCAAATCTGGAGGTGCCCCAGGCGCTCTCTATAGCCGCTTGTGACAGCACCAGTGAGGGAGGAATAGCACCTATTTTCATCATGAGTTGTTGATGAATGGAATCAGGATTCTTGCTTTTAATGCGATATTTTTTTGCTAGGGAAAGTAACTGAGCAGCATCGAGCTGTTTGGATTGGATTTGAGCGCGTAGGCTCATGACCCTTTTGTTCTCTTCTTCAATGTAGGGGCTTAAAAAGGCAAAAAAGGCCTTTTTACGTTCCCGGCCTGAATAAGCGGTAAAGTCTGGCTTGCTGATGGTGTCTTCTGCAACTGGTTCCGTTGGAACTGGTGCCAGAGCACTGGTCATCTGGTAATTGAGTAGCACATGCCCGCTAATAAAGGTGGCACTCAGCACAACAAAAACCACACTGAAAATGTGCCGATGCATAGTAAAACCTCAATAAACAGCCAAAACGTGATTACGCCATGAACTTCAATAATTTGCAATCAAACAGGTTTTTTATTGGCCCCGTGGCTCCCGGTGGAAACTTACGTGTAGAATAGGCCCCTTTAGTTTTACCGCCAAAGCAGGAATCGCGCGTGCACGAAATTCTACTGATCAATGTGTCTGGGCCAGATAAGCCGGGGGTTACTTCTACATTAACGGATTTACTGGCGCGATATGATGTCAATATTCTTGATATAGGTCAGGCGGTTATTCATGACACACTGACCTTGGGCATGGTGGTAGAAGTGTCTACCTCGTCGGAATCGTCCCCCGTGTTGAAAGATGTGCTGTTCGCCTGCCATGAAATGGGCATGGTGGTTCGCTTCGTGCCCATTAACAACAATGAATATGAAGATTGGGTGGGCGGACAAGGTAAAGACCGCTATATCGTGACTATGCTGGCCCGCAAAATCACGTCCAAGCACATTGCCGCCGTGACTCGAATCGTGGCAGATCATGGTTTGAATATTGATCATATCAACCGCCTTTCTGGTCGAATATCTTTGGCTACACAAGATGCCGATCAAAAAGCCTGTGTGGAATTGTCCGTGCGGGGAGCCCCTCGCAATATTGTGGAAATGCGCGCTCAGTTCCTGGAAGCAGCTGGTGAGTTAGGCATGGACATTGCCTTCCAGAAAGATAATGTTTATCGCCGCAACCGTCGCTTGGTTTGCTTTGATATGGATTCCACCCTGATTGAAGCGGAAGTGATCGATGAGCTGGCCAAAGCGGCTGGTGTAGGTGAAGAAGTGGCTGCCATTACCGAGCAGGCCATGCGCGGCGAGTTGGACTTTACCCAGAGCTTCAAGCGTCGGGTAGGGCTGCTAAAAGGTTTGGATGAATCGGTTTTGGAAGGCATTGCAGAAAGCCTGCCTATTACCGAAGGCGCGGAAGAGCTGATCAGGACCCTGCGCGCGTTGGGTTACAAAACCGCTATTCTTTCTGGCGGGTTTACCTATTTTGGTGAGCACCTGCAGGAGAAGCTGGGCATCGATTATGTGTTCGCCAATGAGCTGGCCATTGAGAGCGGCAAGGTAACGGGTGAAGTCAAAGGCCAGGTGGTGGACGGTCAACGCAAGGCAGAATTGCTGAAGCAGCTGGCAGAGAAGGAAGGTCTAAATTTGCAGCAGGTGATTGCTGTGGGTGATGGCGCCAATGATTTGCCTATGTTGAGTCTGGCCGGGTTGGGGATTGCCTTTCGGGCTAAGCCGTTGGTGAAGGAAAGCGCTGATCATGCGATTTCTGAGCTGGGGCTGGACGGGATCTTGTATTTACTTGGGGTGAGGGATCGGGATAGTGAGGAATTGTTGGGGTAACAACTGCCTTTCAGCATATAGCGTATGCAATTTACCCTTATAGCCGATCTTGATCTGGAGACTCTAGAGTCCTGGTGGAGGGCGCTGGAAAGCCGCTCCAATAATCATTTCTTCCTTTCCTGGGTTTGGGTTGGAAGCTGGCTTCGTTGCTATTCCCCCTCGTTTCGATTACTAAAAGGCGAGAAAAACGGTCAAATTGTCCTGTTGGCCATATGGGTTGAAAGCCAATGCAGAATCAAAGGCCTTATTCCCGTTGCCCAGTGGCAACTTCACCGCACGGGTAACCCTGCGCAAGATCAGGTGTGGATTGAATATAATGATATGCTTGCGGACGCCACTTTAACGCTGGATGAAAAGTCATCTGCAATTCAGTTCCTGTGTGCCCAGGAGCCTAATTGGGACGAGTTGGTGGTGGGGGCTAGTGAGCAACCAGCATTGGATGTGTTTGTGCAATCCTCGCTATCGGGCATTGAACTATGGGAATCACCAAGCTATCAGGTTGATTTGAAGCGGTTGCGTAAGGAAGGGTTAGGTTACAAGGAGTCACTGTCCCGTAATACTCGCTACCAACTTAATCGGGCTCTTAAAAAGTTAAA
>JBFKSL010000595.1:0-2857 GCA_041626995.1 Ketobacter sp.
AATGCCGCCACGGTTCCCTTAAGCACCGGAATAACCCTTGTGTGTCCAGCTTCTCTCGACTACAAGGAAATCAAAACCGATTCAACCGTAAATGCAACACTCGCAAAGATTGCGATAGCGGAAAACATTTCAAGCAATCTGCCCTCCTTCTATCAACAAATGCTCGATGGCAATCCAAACCTAGCTGTAGCGGCCTCTGCGAGCTGTCCATTTGACAGCGTCTCCCTGCCTGTCATAGGAACAAGCTTTGATTTGCCTTTGGTTGTGGAAACAGCAACTGCTATTGAAGATATAATTCCTGTTTGGTACCCCTCCATCACCGCCCCACAGGCACGGAAAAACTTGCAAGAAAGAATAGAAATGGCGAATTCCAGAGTCGACTTTAATCAACCGATTCCGGTTGGTACGGTGTTGACTCTACCAATGGATTACTCTTTTGAAAGTATTGCTCTTGCATTCCAGATGGGCTGGACCGCCACTAACCCCAGCGGCAGCCTGGGTAGCGTGCTGAAGGATTCAGTCGGTATCTATTCGCCCATTGCCATTCTCAATATTCCGGCCTTTAATCCACAAGCCGGAGCCAATGCCACCTTCAAGTCCATTGCACAAAACTACAATATCACGGCAACAGAACTTAGTGGCCTAATAGATGGTGTCTTAGGCCTTTTCGTTGATCAGGCCGAACTGCACATTCCTCATGTTCCCGCGCTTGATATCAACACGCTTTTACAGGATCTGTTCACGCTGGGTGCCTATACCAATGCAGGCCATATGGCGACGCGCTTTTTTCTGCACGGATTACGCTTGCCTAATCCTAATGATAAAAAATGGCAGCATTACATGAACCTGCCTTCCAGCGCTGAAAAAATTTCACAGGCATCCACCATAGCAACCTACCCTTTGTATGCCCTGTTGGGTCAAATGGTAGTAGCGCCGACAACAGCTTCGGTGTCCGTTTCATTTGCTCCACCCAGTAGCGGCGCAGTGGACTGGCTGAAGTTTAACGGTACTCAACAAGCCTACACTACGGCGTTGCTTCCAGAGGCTCTGGCCCAAATTAAAAGTTTCAAAACCACAATTTTTGATCCGCAATTGCGCTGGTTTGAAGCAGATCTGGGCTATGGTTATGTACCGCAGCGCTATCCGTTAAGGCACAAATTCCATTGGCAAAGCCCCTCCTATCCAGTGGCATTGAACAACCCCAATCAAACTACCTCGGATGTGACCATCTGGCCAATCCCAGACACTCTTGCCTCCATTATCACCGAAGCAAATTCCCCCATGCAAATGGCGATAGAGTCTGCCGCACGCTCAACCACTGGCTCCACTAAGGTGTCAGCGCTCTCTCCAACCATGTGGGCTACCCTGTTTGAGGTGACCATCCAACAAATGCCGACCGTGGCCGGGGAAAAGGCTTCACCCAATAACAGCTATCTGCTTTCCGGAACAGACCACGAAGGAATGATGCGCGTCCTGTCGCTGCTTGAGTATGCCAACCGCACCGGCAACAGTTTGGCACTTCATATTCTTTACCCTCCCAACACGACAGAAACCAATGCTCAGGGCTATATGTCATCAGAAATTGACCGCTCGAAAACACAAGTTCTTAAAACAAACCTCTCTACACGGCCGGTACTGGGTTCCACTTCAACTACCTCGCCGACAACAAATACTTATGTTGCTGATGTCACTTCGTCAAAAACGTTTCTCGAATTTATTTATCAAGCCAGTATCGTCAAAAGTGGTGGCTTTTATCTATCGTATTTTGATTCAACCGGTGCCGGCTTGCCATCGACAATATTTTCCGGCGGCGATACGGCGAAAATTACTATTCTTGCGATTAATCCAACTGACGTAGAAAACGAAATTCAGCCTTTCAATAATGTAGCGTTAGTCAACGAGAATCTGGATAACAACATATCGCATGTGTTTGCATCCATACCTTTCAAACAAATTGGGCATTCAGATACACTTGAAACAGTAGCGTCAGCACTTCACGCATACGTTGCTACCGCAGAAAGCCTGGTCAAGGCAAATGCCGACATCACCGGAATACTGGTTGCGGGGCTTTCCTTATCCTATCAAGGCGGTGCCAGTTACATCATACTGCCGAGCGATACTATTTCATCGCTGATGACTAAGCTCAAGGTTCCCGACACTGCCACATTTGCAACCACCTACGGTAACCAGATCGGAATGCTCAAACCGGGCGCATTTATCGGCACCCAGGCAGGACAATTACGACCTAAAGCCACCATGAAACCGGGAAATATCGGATTTTCCGTGGCGCGTACGGAACCGAAAGTCGATGCATCAGTCAAGTCGCCCACAGACTCCGCACTTTTGAATTCACTCTATAATCTTTTTGGTTATCAAACTGCCAATATGGGTGGTTACATTAAAAGTCTCTACGGTCTTCCTGTGGGGCCAACCGATAATGAAGCCGTCACGCCAGACAGTTCAATGCCAACGGAAAATGACGATGGCCTTTGGATATATCATCAAACGATCAATGTCGCCCCTTTTGCCGATCCTACCACCAATACGACGCCGCTCTCGAAAGCATTGCCCCGTCCAGACGCGAATCCTTATCTCGGTATCAATTCGAAAAATTCGGTTACCATCAATGGAATCTTCCATGATATTTTCGGCAATACCGCGGGATCGGCCGCCGCATTAAAACCGCTTTCCATTGCCACACGTTATATGGATAACCTAATTGGACCCGACGCTTGGCCCGGTATATCCAAATCCTACGCTATCAACAAAACATCAACTGGACCGGTACTTCAGCTACACATGACAGGGTCTGCATCCCAATATGTGGCCAATAAAAACACCTCTTTTGATGCTGCAC
>JBFKSL010000596.1:0-2855 GCA_041626995.1 Ketobacter sp.
AAAGGGCTACTACCGATCGACGAAGCGCTTTCTGATGCGGGACTTGCAAGAACGAATTTTGCCAGAGCAGCTATGGGGCTGCCAGCAGTAGATAAAAAGTAAGCGGTTAACCAACCCCACCCTCGTCCGCCAATCTCGATTCCACTAAAGTGCTCCCATCTAAGTTCCAGGGTAATAGCCTTTCATACTCCTCAATGGCTTTTACTTTGGGCAGCTCTTTAAAAATATGGCGCAAGTAATGATAAGGTTCCAGCCCATTAGCGCGACAGGTTTCGATGATGCTGTAGATTCCAGCGCTGGCGTGTGCACCTTTTTCTGAAGCAGAGAACATCCAGTTTTTCCTGCCAATCACAAAGGGCCGAATGGCATTTTCAACGGGATTGTTGTCTATGGGTAATCTACCGTCATCACAATAACGAATCAGGCGATTCCAGTATTTGTTGGTATAGTGAATGGCTTCTCCGAGCTTGCTGCTTGGGGTGACAGTATGCATCACCTCATCCAGCCACTGTCTAATTTCCTCCAGCAGCGGTAATGATTGGGCTGCTCTTAATTGCAGCCGATCTTCCGGACTGAATGATTTACCCTCCTTTTCAATAGCATAGAGTTGGCCAATTTTGTCGATCATCCAATCTGCTTTAGAGGGTGGTGCTGCCACGCCTTTCTTGGGTTTCGGCTGGGCTTTTTTCGCTTCAAAGAATTTCCGTCGCACGTGCACCCAACAAGCCATTAAAGTGATGCCCTGTTCTCGACCCACGGGCTGGTAGCCCTCATAGCCATCCACCATGAGGTAACCTTGATAATCCTGCAATAATTCCAGTGGGACTTTCCCTGATCGAGTATCCCGATAATCGTACAGAATAATGTCTTTTCCCGGCGGCCCGCCTCGCTGCACCCACATATAGGATTGGCTTTCTGCGGGTTTGCCCTTTTCATTTAACACCTGTACCCGTGTTTCATCACAATGCACATAAAAACCCGATAGCAATTCATCTCGCATCAGGTTGAGCAGCGGCTGCAGCAATTGATGACTTTGAATCATCCAGTTCGCTTGGGTTTGTCTGGGAAGATGAATCTTGTGGCGAGCAAAAATGCGTTCCTGGCGATGCAGTGGCAGCGCATCTAAATATTTGCTCACCATGATGTGCGCCAGCAGTCCCGGACTGGCCATGCTTTTGGGGATGGGTTGTGCGGGTAAAGGTGACGTTTTTAAGTTGGACTCACAGGCTTTGCAAGCATACTTCTTGCGAATATGCTGGATGACGCGCATTTGCAGGGGCACCACATCGAACTGCTCACTGATTTCTTCGCCAATTTCCGTCAACTGGCAACCACAATCGCACTGTTTTTCGTGATCGGTAAGATCGTGAATCTTTTTGATGCGCGGTAGATCTGCCGGTAAGGGCTTGCGTCCTTTTTGGCTGTTCGTTGTCTTGCGTGAAGCGGATGGTGCGGATGGTTCTTTTGCTGCTTCCTGCTCGTCTGGTACCTCAAAGCATTCGGCTTCGTTAAACAGCTCGCCTTGGCCTTTGAATTTTTCAGATCGCTTGCCAAACTGACGTAGCTGTGAGAGGCGGTAGTATTCTTCTAATATTTGAATTCGTACATCTTTGCGCTTCAAATCCACCTTGCAAGAGTGCAATTCCTGACTTTGTTGGAGAATGATTTTCTTCAACAATTCCGGATCATCTGGTAGATTCTGTTCGCTCTTATTCATGCCGCTATTTTACTCAATTACGGTATCAATAACGATGGTATATTTTAGCTAATAGATTGAAAATACAGCTTTTGGTGCGCCCCTTTTTGCCAGATATCAAAGCCATCCAGTAACCAGTTGAGTTCTTGCCCCGTCAACGTAACCACTTCCTGGGTTATTTCTTTAGGCCACTTAAAGCGATCTTGTTCCAAGCGCTTGTGCCATAAACAAAAGCCGTTGCGCTCCCAATACAGAATCTTTATCTTCTTGCGTTGCCGATTACAAAATACAAAAAGCGTTTCTTCAAATGGGTTTAACGAAAGCGCTTGCTCCACAATTAACGACAAACCGTTAATGCCTTTGCGGAAATCCACATGTTCGCGACACAAATACACGCGGGGTAAATTGTTTGAAGGGCGCATCATGACAAGGGCCCAAAACGAATCTGCAAATGCATCAGACGACTTTTAAACGTTAGGCTAAAACTCAATGCAGGGCGGGCAACCGCGTTTTGATTTTTTGATTCGGGCTGTAGCTCAATGGGTTTAACGGCAACAAAGGGGCTTTCAGGCCTATCGCCGGAAATCGGAATCCCCAGCTTTCTTAACTCGCTTTTATAGTGGTAGAAGCGTTGCTTAATCAGGTTGTGTTTTTCACAATATTCGGAGACCGTCAGCGAATCAGCTTCGCATTGGCGTATGTGGTTTAACCACAGTTGACGTGTTTTGGAAAGAGGTTGTGTGCTCATGCGGTTCTCCGATAATTAAGATGGGAGAACTATAGCGACATTGGCACAAGGCCATTAGATGGGGTTGGTTGAGCGCTTACGCCAAATCCATACATCGACGAATAAACATACCTGGATCCGGTTGATGCTCAAGCACATGAGAAGCCCACACACAATCAAATTTTTGATCAAACTTTGCTTTATAAAAATCAGCCTCAACAAAAGACAAACCAGCAGCTTCATCTTGATTACTTCCCATCGCATACACCGATGTGCCAAAATCCAAAGCCGTTACCTTCTTCCCGTGATTCGCAAAAACTCTTGCGTGCTCGTTTGCTCCAGAACCAACATCCAATCCGCGTTCAAAACTGTAATCTTTCACCAACTTGAACAACCCGTGATGCGAGCGAGGCAAATCCGAAAACTCTTTGG
>JBFKSL010000597.1:0-2839 GCA_041626995.1 Ketobacter sp.
ACCATCATGTACAACTCGGTTTTTGGCGTAACATATTGCCCTTGGCGGGAGCCAATACGAATAACCGTACCGGCTACCGGTGAATGTATATGCAAACTTTTCTTAACTTTTCGGGTTTGTTCTAGCTCTTGAATCTGATGCTCAGGCACGTCCAGTAATTCCAAACGTTGGCGAGAACTCTTTACCAGATCCTCTGCACCTTGCCTGATTTCATCAAATTGGCTTTTGCTCAAAGCAGACAGGTTATTGAGTGCCAATAAATATTCCTGCTGAGTCGAAACCAACTTGGGCGAGTAGATGCTTAGCAAAATATCGTCCTTAGCCACATTCTGCCCCGTCTTATCAACACGAATTTCTTCAATCCATCCTTCAACCTTGGGATGGAAGCGCGCCATACTCTCCTCATCAAAATCCACTCGACCAACAGCACGAATGGTTCGGCTGATTGACTCTTGCTTGGCTATGGCGGTACGAACACCAATATTCTGAACCACCACCGGGTCGATCTTCACTGTACCTGCAACCTCACTGACTTCGTTGTCGGCGTAAACTGGCACATAATCCATTCCCATCGAATCCTTAGCCGGTACAGGCGAAGTCACTGATGGATTCATGGGGTTTCGATAGAAAAGGATTTTCCGTTCGGCCGATGGCTTATCTTCATCCGCATAGACAGGTATGTAATCCATACCCATGGAGTCTTTTGCTGGTACCGGCGATGTAATGCTCGGGTTCATCGGGTCGCGGTAAAACAAAGGCTTTTTATCCTGCTCTGTTACTGCCACTGTCGAGCTGCTATTACCGGACAACCAGTAACCAGTGCCGATCCCAATACCTAGCATCAGTACGGCGATTAAAAGGGTAGATTTATTCATAAACAGTTTCCTCGCCAACGGCGGCCTCTAGGCGGGCTAATGCTTGCTTTGCATCGCTTAACGCCTTCCAGTATTGCAGCTCGTAATTAAAAAGTGTCATCTGGCTTCGCACCAAGTTCAGGAAGTCCACTTCACTGACCTGATAACCTGCCAACATTGATTGAACCGTTTGTTGAGCTTGCGGAACAATGCCGCTACCAAAGAGCGAATATTGTTTCTTTGCCCGGTGGTAATCTGTAACGGCGGATGAAATTGCCGCCGTCACCAGGCCTTTTTCATCGAGCAGTGCGTAGCGGTTTTTCTGTACCTCCAAACTTTTCTGAGAAACTGCCTTGGATTGTTTCCGGCCAGCGTAGAGCGGGATTTTTACTCCCACCATGACAGAAAGAAAATCTGAACGTGCTCCACCTCGGGGTAATGGATTGTCTCCGGTTCGATCACCGTAGGTCACACCCAGTTTAAAATCAGGATAATAATCGCGCTTGGCCAGATCGAGACGGGATTTCGCTGCATCAATCTGCGTTTCCATTTGTTTCAAGCGTGGTCGCACGGACGCCGCCTTCTGGTAAAGCTCACTCTCATCAACAAGATTTGGCATCATTTTAGAAACCGTATCCGGCAGCGTTATAGGATCGTTAGCAGGTCTGTCCATCAAGATATTGAGCTGTATGGCCTGATTGCGCCGTATGGCTTCTAGCTGAATTTCCTGATCCATTAATCGGGAGAGTTCCAGCTGCGAAAGCAAAACATCTTGTTGTAAGCCCTTACCGGTTTCGTATTTGGTTTTAGCGACGGTAATAAACTGACGCAACAAAGCTTGATTGCTGTCCACTGTCTCTAGGGCACGATCCATATAGTAGAGCTGCCACCATTTGCTCTTCACATTCTTTATAAGCTGCAAACGCAACTCATCGACAGAATGCCCCGCCGCCCGCGCATCGTACTCGGCGGCCTCTTCCTTTAAGCTCAACTTTCCTGGAAAAGGAAAGACCTGACTGAAGCCCACTTGGAGCTGTGTCATCGCTTCCTGATCCCTTTCGTAGGTATCAGTAGGGAAGTTCATCGCATTGAAATTAACCATCGGGTCCGGCAAGGTACCCACCTGTGAAGGGACTTCGGCCAACGCTTCATACCTTGCTTGCATTTCAGCAAGGTTAGGGTTGTCCCGGATTGCGACTTCAACCGCAGAACCCGCGGTCAATACCGGAGCGCTGCTATATTCGCTGGCGTATACAGTAATATTCGCGGCACCTAGAGCGACTGCACTTAAGAAAAGCCAACGCCTATGGATTGTTACTCGCGCGAATTGCGTCAACAGGCAGATCGCTACCCTCGAATAGAAACTAATATGTCGTTTCATAGTGATTCATCCTCAAGCGCGAGCCCCCAAGCAGATACAAACTGTTTGGGAGTAGAGAATGAAAACATGCCTCTGTGGTCTCGCTTCTTTTTCATCATTTTTTAAGTTCTACAATGTCGTGCTTCTTAACATTGCCCTTCGTGCTTATTGCCCGTGCAAAATGGTCATTAACTACGGACTTGATCTGTAAGGTGCCAACATAATCAACTCGATAGTCATCATCACCTTCCTCAACAGCGCCTTCCCAAACATAACGGTATACCTGGAGTTCTTGCCCCGTTTCAGCGCCATCCTCACTACCTATGCAGACAACGACTTCGTCATTATCGATGCCGACCACCTGACCCCTCATAATGTTTTCGTGATAAAACTGACTGCCAGCACAGGCGGTTAAAAGCCCTACAAAAACCACCAGAAAAGTTACCTTCATCATTCTGTTTAACATTTTAAGTACTCCTTTAATAAAAATTGATTAAGCACGTACCTAGTCGCGCTCAATGCTATTCTGAAAATGATGCTTTGATATACTTCAATGCTGCATTCAGGTCAGCATCCGAGAGCTGACTATTTCCACCTCGCGGCGGCATTGGCATTGAACCACCCG
>JBFKSL010000598.1:0-2826 GCA_041626995.1 Ketobacter sp.
ATTCGGCTTCTTCAGAAATATTTGTGGCGATTTTAGAAAAGTATGTAATGTACTCTGTTTTGACAAAGTTTACGTATTCAATTCGTTTTTCTGCCGCTTCATAAATACTACGATAGTTGGTTTCAATGCTGAGCGTTACCAAATTATAGTTTTCTTGCAGGAACGCCAATAGATTTTTGCGCTCGTTGTTTAGTAAGTTTAGCATGTCCGAGAACTTAGTTTCATTCTCATAGCGCGGTAAAGTAAGGCGCACGAAATCCATTTCCCCTTCCCCTAAAATTTTATCCACTAGCTTGCTGAAAGGCGTAATAAGCGCGATAAACACCAAACTGGTAGTAACATTAAAAATCAAATGTATGTTCGCTAAGGTAATGGAAGGGTCGTGAGTAAAACTGGATAGCCTATCGCCGAATAAAAATAACAGCGGAGTAAAAATAATGACGCCACCCAAGTTAAATAGGAAATGGCTCAGTGCTGTTTTTTTGGCGGCAATATCCATATTGAATACGGCAATAAATGCGGTGGCCGTGGTACCGATGTTGGCACCCATAATAATGGGAACCGCATTTTCTAAACTCAGCATGCCTTGCTGAGTGAAGATGATAGCCAACCCGGTGGTTACTGAACTGGATTGAACAAGGGCGGTAAATAGGCAACCAAACAATATGGCTACAAGAGGGTTGTGTGGTTGAATCAGTAAGTTAACCAAATAAGGATTCTCCTGCAGCGGTTGTAGCGTGCTTGAGATTAAGTTCAAACTGAAAAATACAAATCCAAAATAAAAAATGGCTTTGCCAAATATGGCGTAGCGGGTTTTCACCAAGGACAAGGTAAAACCTAAGATAATAAACAGTGGTGCGAAAGCAGTGAGCTTAAATGCTATTAATTGGGCGGTAATGGTGGTGCCGATATTAGCGCCGAAAATGATGCCCAGGCTGCTTTTAAATGAAAGCACACCAGCGTTAACCAGGCTGATTGCGATAATTGAGGTGGCAGAGCTAGACTGGATAACCGCAGTAATCAGTGCCCCCAGTAATACCCCGATGATGGGAATTTTGGTGACATTGGATAAAAACTTACGAAAGTTTTCACCGGATATGCGTTGTATCTCTTTGGAAAAGTTATCCAGGCCGAAGACGAACAAGATAATGGCGGTTAGTCCAGCGGTAAGAATGTGGATGTTTTCCATCAGGATTCAGTCATAGGAGGTTAGAAGATCAAAATGCGTTCTATAAATATTATAGGTAAGAGATGGTAATGATACTGGGTTTAAAGAGACTTTAATTAATCTGTGAAGCCCTAATGCTGGAGGCCAGGGTGTGTGTTTATCATCTGCCCTTTTCCTTATTTCATGTCTATAGATTCGCTGAGTTTGTTTCCTTAGCGCGATTTATTTGCTAATAACGCCAATAAACGGTCTTTTTCAGGTGTTTTCAGGCGCATTATTGTGTAAAAAGCCTTGAGTTTTCTGTCTATGAGACATATTCTCTTATTTGTCTCTATGAACCAGTAAACGGGGGGTATACTCGTGTCTTCGTCACATTCCATAAACGCAGAAAGCGTAGTTGAAATCAAATCGGTGAAAGCCAGTAATTTAGATGCGGAAAAGGCCATAAGGAAGCTGGGTCCTGATTCCATTATGTGGCGTGACTTTGGAACCTACTTGTATCAGCTGATTTTGCCACAGGCGTTCATTCTGCAATCAGCTCACCCGATGGTTGATCGTGCTGTGAGTGTTGATAAGAAATATAAGCTGAATCCTTGGGGCCGAGCTAAGGATTCGCTGAAGCTGCTGTGGCCTGTTGTCTATTCCAAGCCACAAGATGCCATTGATATGGGTGTGCGTTTACGTGAATTGCACCGCGCCATTAAAGGTACCGATGCCGATGGTAAAAAGTACCATGCTCTAGATCCAGAAGCTTATGCCTGGGTACACATGACTGGCTACGATGCGCTGCTGCGTTTGTATCGGTTCTTCAGCAACCACCGCTTAACGCCAAAAGAGCGCGCAGCGTTGTTTGATGAGTGGAAAGCCATGGGCACCATGCTGGGTATTATCGATAAGAGCCTGCCCCAAACTGAAGAAGAGTATTGGGTGAAATACAATGAGATCATTGAACAGCGTCTTGAAAAAGGCCCAGTATTGGACGATCTGTTAGACCCTCTATTCGTATTCAAAAACTATCCAAAACCACCTGGCTCAAAGATGCCAAATTTCATGTGGAAGACCATAGCGTTGATCTGGGGTTACACACAAAGCAAGATCATCGTGGCAACCTTGCCTGAAAACTTCCGCAAGAAGATTGATATGGAATACACCAAGCTGGATAAGGTGATGTTTAATACCTTCGCTTGGATGGTAAGAACCTTTTACCCCATGCTGGCGGAAGAGAAGCAGTACATTCCATATATCTGGCGTATTATGGAAGATGCCCGTGAGCATCCAGACGCCTATCAACTGTAGTTTCCCTGCCCAGGAGCAGATGATTCAACCTGCTCCTTTCTCTCCTTTTCCCTATCCTGTTCCTTTCCTCGTCAATGTAATGACAGTATAGTTTGGTGATGTATTTGGAAAAGGATAATTGAGCTTTAGAATCGTGGCCCTATTTATCTTGTCGCGGCAATCTGTTATTGCATCAAATGATTCTGAAACAAGGCGCCGAATGCAAGCGTTACAATAGTGTTTGCTGTTGAGTATTGGTAGGTCTGCCCTAGTACTCAACAATTTGATCCCGGCCGCCGTTTTTCGCTTTATATAACGCATCATCTGCCATATTCAGCAAGGTCTCAATATTCGTTTCATTATGCAAATGAGCAACCCCGATG
>JBFKSL010000599.1:0-2816 GCA_041626995.1 Ketobacter sp.
AACGTTCTCCTAACGCACAATGCGATGAGGTGAACTTGATGATGGAAAAGCACATTCACCAAGTTGAAACGCGAATTAGTGAGTTGATTCAACTCCGTGAGCAGTTAGTATCACTTCGCGACTGTTGCACCGACGAACGAACCGTCGAGCATTGTGGCATACTGAAGAGCTTAACCGCTAATGACAGTTCATAGTGGCAAAACCAGTCTATCAGTAAATATGTGTAGCCTTAAATATATCATTCGGAAGAGTATTACTGATCAATTCAGTATTTAACTATCTCTGCAATGCTCATCTAAAAATTCAAGTTCCACTGTCGTGTGTCTTAGGTCAAATTGATTCAGGCATTTGGCAATTTTCTCCTTAAGTTCCATTTGAATAGTTGAATCGATGTGTTGTCCCAATACCAAATGAACTGTTAATACGTGATGCTCACCATCTAACGACCAAAGATGAAGATGATGCGCATTTTTAATCATTTCGATCTCTAATAGTGATCTTTTGATTTCTTCAGAAAGCGTCTTTTCGGGAGATGCTTGTAAGAACAAGCGAATAGTAGCTTTTAAATTTCTAGCTACGTTGAACAAAATAAATAGTGTAAAGGCGATCGATAACAAAGGGTCTAATATCGGCCAGTCGATAAACATTAATACGATCGAGACGATTAAAACAGCTACCCAACCCAGAACATCCTCAAGCAAATGCCAATTCAGGACTCTTTCATTTAGGGTTTTCCCTTGGCTGAGTTTAATTGCTGCAAATCCATTTACAACCACGCCCAAGACAGCCAAACCCAACATCCCTTCTACGACGGGCATTTCCGGATTAAATAGCTTTGGAATGGCTTCGGAAAGAACCCAGATTGAACCCGCTACTAAAACTACACTATTGAGTAATGCACCCAATAGAGAAAAACGATGATAGCCGTAACTGAATTCAGGCGTGGATTGTTTAGAGCTTAATTTACCCAGCAACCATGCTAGACCAATTGAAAGGCTGTCGCCTAAATCATGGACGGCATCAGCCATTATTGCAGTACTGTTGGTGAGCCATCCTCCTATGAACTCGATAATGGTAAAACTGACATTTAGAAAAAATGCCCAGGCTATTCGTGAAGAACTCTGGTTATAGTTATGGTTATGGTCGTGATTATGCATAAGCTACAACCACCTTTTCACGCGCGTGCAATAGTCTATGTACGATTTACCATGTGCTCCCGTTAAATAATCCTCTTCCATTGCCACTTGAACCTGGATCAGTGCAATGTCCAGTGTCAGTATCATGAGCGTAAGTGGATTTGGAAGAACCAGAAAAAATCCAAGTGAAATGAATATAACTCCAACAAAGATGGGGTTTCTTGAATACTTGAACAATCCTTTTTGAATAAATTCAGTTTTGTTTTCATGATCAATACCAATTCGCCAGGAAGCCCCCATTTGTGATTGCGCCACCGTCACCCAAATTAAGGCGGCCACCATTAGCCCCATGCCAGCCCATTGAATGACGCTATAATTGGGTCTCCAACAATATAGGGAGGGTTTTGCCACACTTAGGGCAATAACCCTTTGATATATATGAAGGTTATGTCTGCGTTTTTTAGACAAACTCACCAAATTTTGACTAGATTCTAAACGAGCGGATCTTTTTATAATCAAATTGAGCCTCGTTAGCCGCCTTTCTGGTGAAATTGTACTCACCCCGTAAATTCACATGTTTCCACGTAATCACCGATCCATGGCTGATACAATCAATAATCTGCTGCCTCTGTTCTTTATCCTTCGTTTCCATAATCAAGTTCGATAAGAACAGATAATTCCATAGAATAATGCTGTTCTGAATAATCACCTGGCAGGCCGCGGATAGCTGTTGGTCTTCCTGTTCACCATCCTGGAATTCCTGATCGTTATCGAAGAACACTGCATGGGAAAACTTATTGGACAGCTCAATCCTGTTCAGTTGTTTTTGTATTTGTCGGCGCAGAGTTACGTCATCAAAGTAGGTGAGTATAAACTGGGACTTTATGATGCGGCCAAATTCCTGAAGCGCTTCATACAAAGGGTGTTTATTCGAGTAAGAACTCAACCGCTTAAACAGCTGCGATGCTGTAGCGTGATGGGTTTTGATGGTGGCCATAAACCGTAAAATATCATCCCAGTTTTTCAGTATTAGTTTTTTGTTAATGGCTCTGCTGGGAATGAGGGGATAACCCTTCTTCTGAAAAGTTTTTCTGGCTGAGAAGGCGTAGATACGTTGCCTTGAGAGATCCTTTAGTCTCGGCGCAAAATCAACCCCCAGCATATGACTTGCCCCGAAAATCTTTTCTGTATAACCATGGGTATCCGTTGAATGAATTTGGTTGGGTTGTACGCAGTTATGCATCAAGCCATCCAACACATAAGCCGCTTCACGATCAGAGGCACTGAATACAGTAGAATGAAAGATAGCTTGGCGTTCATCGATGAAGGTGTACAAGGTCACACCCTGATCCTTACCAAAGTACTTGAAAGAGTAATTGGCATGTAGCGCATCGACACTCACATTCACTTTTCGACCATCGCTACTGGAATGAAGTATGGAGGGCTTTGTTAGAAAGTTATTGGCCAGTGCCAGCTTACCTATGGCCTCTACTAACTTGTTGTTCGCATCGTGAAGGTTCTTCAGGCTAAAGCACCAGTTCACCGTATTATGCAGCAAGTGCTCTTTTATACCGGTTGAAATCTTGGATAATTTGCCAATGCCAATATTGCAGCCTTTACCGATAATGCCCGCTAAAAACACATCTTCCTGCGGTTTCATCTTCACATTCTTATTGCTGT
>JBFKSL010000600.1:0-2813 GCA_041626995.1 Ketobacter sp.
ACGTTTCCCTTGGTTAGCCACGAGAGAAACAAATCCTGATGGACAGTGGATAAAGAAACAATTCAATAGCTGGGGTCAAGTCGAGCGCACTGAGAAAGGACACGGCAATACCGTTTTGGAGTGGGCCGCCAGCGATAAGAACTGGTGTGAAGGCGGTAGCAAGTGTTCAAGCGATGGCTCGGAATTGTTTTATGTTTCAACACACAGTTCAACTAGCCCTAGCAGTTATGTGTACTTCGATCAGCTTGGCCGAAAAGTAAGAACAGAAGCTTTAGGTTTAAAAAACGGCAATACTGTGCCCGTTTATACCAATATACAGTACAACGCACTAGGGCAGGTAGAATGGAGTGGAAAACCGTTTTATGAAGGTGAGGCTGAATATGGAAATACCATTCAATATGATTTATTGGGGCGTCCCGATACTGCGGTAGATGCATCTCTAGAAACGAGCACGATTTCATATGATGGTTACGCGACGATCTACACCAATCAAAAAGGACAAACCAAAACAGTTATTAAGAATGCTTTAGGTCAGATGGTAGAAGCGCGAGATCATTACCAGAACTCAATTACCTACCAATACGATGCCTTCGGAAATTTAATCTATATGAACGATGGGCACGGCAATCGGACTACAATGGGCTACAACGTTCGTGGTTTTAAAACGAAATTAGTGGACCCTGACCAAGGTACTACTACCTACAACTACAGTGTATTGGGTGAGGTAATTGATCAAGTCGATGCAAAGGGACAGGTAATACACACAGAATACGATTTACTCGGTAGGATAAAGAGCCGTACTGACCACTATGGAACGGCCAATGCCCAAACCAGCACTTGGACATACGACGATCTGTCTATATCAGCTACTGCAGTAGGTAAACTGACAGCGGTGACCAATAATAGTAACTTCACTCGAACCTTTGAATACGATGCTTATGGTCGTCCATACAAAACGGTTGCTACTATGGATGGCACAAACTATTCCTTGCGCACGGTTTTTGACGGGTTGAACCGAGTCAAAGATACCATTTATCCAAACGGCTACACGGTAAGAAACGAATACCATAACGAATTGGGTACTTTGAATCGTATCGTGAACCCATCTAATAACTACGAGTTTTGGAGTGTTCAAAACACTAATGCTCGAGGTCAATTAACAGAGATGACCTATGGTGGAATCATCGCCAATACACATTGGTATAACGATGCGACCGGCCTCATTGAAGATATGAAAGCCGTATCCACCATCACAGCTGGCTTTATTTATCAGGACTTAACGTATGATTGGGATGAAGTCGGAAACCTCAAGAGCTTTGGTGATCTCAAACAAGGTGTATCCGAAACCTATAGCTACGATGTTCTTAATCGCTTGCAAGATGTTGTCGCGACCAACGGTACCTTATCAACGAGCTATGATAATTTGGGTAATATCACCAGTAGAACCGGTGTTGGTAGCTATGATTATAACAACGTGGCGGTTCCAACCGAGTGTGGTAGCCTAAATCATCAAGCAGGCCCTCATGCAGTACGTCGTGTGACTGGTGCTCAATCCAACTTCTATTGCTATGACGCCAACGGAAATCTTGTTAAAGACAAGAATCGTACCATTCATTACACAGCTTTCAATAAACCTGATTCCATTTCTCGGGGTAGCACTCTGGTTAGTTTTGATTATGGGCCGAACAGAGGCCGATTTAAGCGTGTAGATCAAGGTAATGGTAGCACTAAAACGACTTACTATTTTGAAGACTATGAGAAAGTTATTGAAGGCGGCACCACCAAACATAAGATCAATGTAAACGGCATAGCTCAGGTAATCGAAGAACAAGGTGGATCAACTAATATTCAATTTATGTTAAAGGACCAGCTTGGTTCAATAACGGCTATTGTTAACTCCTTTGGGACTATCGTGGAGAATGGAAATTATGACGCCTGGGGTAATCGCCGACTTACCAACTTAGATCTTATATCTGATCCTTTTAGCTACGATAACGGTATTACTGATCGAGGCTTTAGCGGACAAGAACATATCGATTCTGTTGGTCTGATTCACATGAATGGTCGTGTATATGATCCAGTTATTAGTCGATTCATAAGTCCAGATCCTCTCATCCAAGCTCCTAGTAATTTGCAAAGCTTAAATCGCTATAGCTATGTTTGGAACAACCCACTCAATGCGACTGATCACAGCGGTTATTACTCGTGGGACGATTTCGAAGATGATGTTAAAGGCGTAGTTGAAGATACTTTAGCAATTGCAACATTTGGTTTTGTTTGCATGCATGCTCTAGCTTGCTCTAATGAAGTATGGGAAGGCTCTAAGGATTTTGCAGAAACTAGTCTTCACAGCCCTCGACAAGCTTTTAGGGATTCTTATCAGTCGTTTTTGGAAGAACAGCGGCGTTTTCACCGTAACGAATACGTTGTTAAATATGGTGGTCCACTTGTTACTTATGCTTGTGGGCCGTGGGGTGCTTTATGTGCTGGGGTTTATGCTGCGGCTGTCGCTGACGCTCATGGAGCAGATCCCGAGGATGCAATTAAAGAAGGTGTCAAAGCAGCTGCTATTGCTTGGGCAATTAGTGAATTTAACGATTGGGTAGATGGGCAAACTGGTGGCTCTACGCCATCGGCTCCTGAGTCGTCTTCTCCAACTTTTACTGAACAGTTATATAATACAGCGGTGGACGTTGTTAAAGATCAGTTAAAAGATGGAATAGTGGCTGGGATTAAGGCCAAGTCAAGTGGCGATAATTTTAATGATGCCTTTAGAGATTCTTTTGATTTGGAGCATGCTTTAATTGGTGAGC
>JBFKSL010000601.1:0-2787 GCA_041626995.1 Ketobacter sp.
GCCCAGGTTCTGTCAGAAGCCCTACCGTATATCCAACGCTTCGCCGGCAAAACCATTGTGATTAAATTTGGCGGCAACGCCATGGAAACCGAAGAGCTCACCAACAGCTTTGCCCGCGACATCGTGATGATGAAAACTGTGGGCATTAACCCGGTGGTAGTGCACGGCGGCGGCCCACAAATTGGAAATTTGCTGAAAAAAATCGGCAAACAGAGTGAGTTTGTCGATGGCATGCGCGTCACCGATTCCGAAACCATGGACGTAGTGGAGATGGTCTTAGGTGGCTTGGTTAACAAAGACATCGTCAGCCTGATTAACAACAATGGCGGCAAAGCCGTAGGCCTGACGGGCAAAGATGGCCAGATGATTCGAGCGAAAAAGCTCACCATCAGCCGCAATGAGCCAGGCATGAACGCTCCTGAGATCATTGATATTGGCCATGTGGGTGAAGTCGCCTCGGTGGATACCGACGTGATCAATATGTTGGTGAACAGCGACTTTATTCCTGTGATCGCGCCGATTGGCGTGGGTGACGATGGCGCCTCCTACAACATCAATGCCGATTTGGTGGCAGGCAGGGTTGCAGAAGCCCTCAATGCAGAAAAGCTGATGCTACTGACCAACATCGCCGGGCTTTTAGACAAACAGGGAGAAGTACTAACCGGGCTTTCACCCAAGGAAGTGGACGAACTTATCGATAATGGGACAATCTACGGCGGCATGCTACCAAAAATTAACTGTGCATTGAGCGCGGTCAAAGCCGGCGTCACCAGTTCCCATATTATTGACGGCCGCGTACCCCACGCAGTACTGCTGGAAATCTTTACCGATGCCGGTGTGGGAACCCTAATCACCAGTGAGAATCTGTAAGTATGGCAAACAGCGAACGCAAAGCTTCACGCAAAGAGCAAATACTACAAGCCCTGGCCCACATGCTGGAGGCGGCCCCCGGTGGCCGTATCACCACAGCAGCCCTGGCCAAAGAGGTCGGGGTATCTGAAGCGGCGCTGTATCGCCATTTCCCCAGCAAGGCCAAAATGTTTGAAGGCCTGATTGAGTTTATCGAGAACTCTCTATTCTCACGCATTAATTTAATTCTAAAAGAGCAGCCCGACTCAACCCAGCAGTGTGGTGAAATTCTGCATCTATTGTTGGCATTTTCAGAGAAAAACCCTGGCATCACTCGCATCTTAACCGGCGACGCCATTACCGGCGAAACCGATCGCTTGCGGCAACGAGTGGTGCAACTGTTCGACCGCATTGAGACTCAGTTAAAGCAGATTTTGCGGGAAGCGGAATTAAAAGAAGGCAAACGCACTCAATTGAGCGCAACCCAGTCGGCCAACTTTATGCTGTCCACGGCAGAAGGACGAATTTGTCAATTTGTGCGTTCCGGTTTTCAACGTAAGCCCATTGAAGACTGGGATGATCAGTGGAATTTGCTAACGACAACATTGTTTCGCAACTAAACACTTGTCGTTAGCAACCCAATTCAAACACCTAACTCACCGAAGAAAAGAAAAACCGACGGCCTAGATACAACAAAACAGGCATCAAACTCAGATCCAATATCAACGCAAATACCAAAATAATCGCCGACAATACACCAAAGTGCACCGTGGGCAAAAATGCGGAAAACACCAACAGACTAAATGCCATACCGATAGCCACTGTGGTAATCACCATCGCTGGCCCTACCTCAACTAATGTTTGAATAATCGCCTGCTCAACTGGCTGCTTCTCTTCTAGAACAAAGTGTCGAGCTTTATGAAGAAAGTGGATAGTGTCATCCACCACAATGCCCAACGTAATGGTAACTACAGCAGAGGTTATCAGCACCAAATCACCATTAATCAAAGCCCATCCTCCTAATGCCAATCCGAAAGGCAATAAGTTAGGAATCAAGCTCACGAGACCTAATGACAAAGATCGGAATACAAATACCAGCAAAACGGCAATAAAAACAAACGCCACTACTGTGCTTTTCAAACCACTCACTGTGGAATCCGTAAACACTTTAGTTAACACATAACTAAGCCCCGTCACTGAATATTCTTTAAAGTGAGTGCCATTTTTTTGCAACCAGGATTCAATTCTCTCTTCCAAGGCAAACATTTCATCAGAGGGAATGCTAGGCAAACTGATTACCACCCTAGTGGTGGTTTTGGTTAAATCCACCAAGTCAGTTAAGCTTTGTGGATCAGGCAAGCCCAATTCATAGGCCAGCAATAATTGCGCCGCTTGTTCTTGGTTAGGTGGAAGCCGATAAAAAGCAGGATCGTTATTGTGCCATACTTCGTTCATGCGTTTGATTAAAGTGACAAAGTTAGTGGCATGACGCACTTCAGGCTGCTGCTCTAGCCACTGATTAAACTGATCTAAACTGTTTAGATAATCAACATCCGTTACACCCTGTTCAGCAGTAGCGGTAAACGTATATTCCATGCGTAACAAACCCGTTAGGTGCTGATCGGCAAAATCATTAGCCACTCGAAACTCAAAAGACTCATCATAATATTGGGCAAAATAATCACGCACGGTATTGTGTTGCGCTGCAAATAACAACGAAACCGAAGTAATAAAAATTACTGCATTTACTTTGCCGGTGTTGGCTAACAACCATTGACCATAATCTTTGAAAAATCGCGCTTGGCCAGCAGTGAAATCTGTAATACGCGGTCGCAACCACAACAAAATGGCAGGAAACAAGAACAAGGCAACCAATATAGAAAAGACAATACCCAGTGCCACGGTATTGCCCATATCGCGCAAAGGAGGGATTTCAGA
>JBFKSL010000602.1:0-2781 GCA_041626995.1 Ketobacter sp.
AGAACTAGAATTCCTCCGGGCTTTGCTGTGGGTTAAAGGATTTTATCTGTGTCTTTTATGGCTCTCGTCACCATCCGCAATACCATTCGCATTACGGTCGATACCCATACGGTAACCGGAACCCACAGGCACACAGGTAAAGGTTAGAGCATGACGTTCATCTTTCGCCAAATTCATCAGCTTGTCTTCACTAATAGTAGGGAAGTGTGAGCTATCGGTACGGAAGCTACCAGATTCATAAACAAATCCGTGCTCTTCACCAAACACATTACCTTTGGCAATCAGGTCGCACTCACCCGCATCGGCTCGCGCAGCCATTAAGGCAATGCGATCCAAGGCATCCTCACCCATACCGCTGTGGTATGTCATTTGTTGACCCACAATGGGTTTGTGGTTGGTGTCGTATGCCATTAAGAAGGCGGCTAATGCACGGCGTGAGGCAAAGCCCGCTGGATCTGGCACCATGGTGGGTTCGCCTTGCTCATCCAATACTAATGTGGGCAAACCACCTGGGTTGGGGCCAATGGGGCTTTGGAAGTTCATGTTTTTCACGAACACCTGACCGGTTAAGTGATGCTCCACCGAACCCACTGCACCGTCGGGTTGATAACCAAAACCACGCACCGCAGGAATGGATGGGTTAAAGGCAGGGCTTGGCGTTAAGGTACGGTTGCTGTCTGGTGATGACGCAAACATTCCCACCTTCTGATACATGTTACGGAAGTGTGCCACTTTAAATATGGAAGGTAAGTTCTCAAACGATAGACGTCCGCTAGTACCAAAGAAGCCGGGGTGATCGGTCATACCTGCGTTACCGGCCGGGTCTAAAGTATGGCAACCGTTACAGTTGTGCAGACGATCCACGGGCAGTTCGGTCATCACCATGTTGCCGTTTTCATCCAGCACGAATTCCCCATTTTCATCACGCACCGGCATCTGCTGGTGATAGATGTTGGAGCCTTGTTGCTCTAGTGGGTTCAAGCTATTGTCCAATGCGCGGATGGGGTTGGGTGGATACATGATATCCAGGGCGAAGTGGGTGAACGATGCCATTTCTTCTTCGGTCAGAGGCGCGTCGCGACCAATCAGGCCAGGGAACGCTACGTTGAAGGAAGCAAAGGCGTTGAACTCGTCGAAGATGCCATGATCAGGCTGCTCACTCACCACCGGCTGTCCGTTTTCATCCAGATAAGGTGTGCCATCCTGTTGAATGGCACCGTTTCGATCACCGCGCCAGTGCATGCTACCGTGGTTATCCAAGCCGCGTAAGCTTTGGGTGGTCATGGGGCCTTTTTCGGCGCGGAACGATTCAAACAGCGGTGCCGCTGTAGGCAGTAGTGCCACAATCAACTGTGGCATGGCGGTGAAGAGGTCGTGGGGGTCGCCATTTTGGGTGATGGGCAATGGAGAACCACCAGGGTTACCCAAATCCCAAGACAGGTGGTCCATGTCGCCGCCGATGTGACAGCTGGCACAGGCTTGGGTGCCGTTAGCGGAGGTGTAGCTGGCATCGTAGAGGAAGCGACGGCCTTCCACTATGTGCTCGGGCTCTGGGTTGAACATTTGGATGTGATCGGTTTCTTCGCGCTTGTTCACGTCCACTACAGAGATGCCATTATCAAAACGGGTGAGCACATAGGCCTGACCGGTTTTGTCGTTATACACCACACCGGCAGGGCCACCAGCGGACAGATTCACTTGATCACTGGCAGACGCATTTATGTTTCCGGCATCAAGATCGGCGGTGTTGTAGATGGCAAGCTTACCGGAACCTTGGGCCACAACCATCAAGGTAGAACCGTCATCAGATATGGTTAAGTCCTGAGGGAAGGCCAAGCTTAAGCCGGGATCGCCTTCGCCATCCACCACATGGGGGTTCAGGTCATTGTATTGCATGGCGCCGGTTGCTGGGTCGAGAACTGTGATGCGGCTATCCACAATTTCTCCGCGTACAGACGTCACGCCCATGCCGGGGTTGTGGCCTTCAAAGCGCACATCGTTATTAGCGTCGGTGTTGGAAATATACACTTTACCGTTAGTGGGATTCACCGCCATGTTAAACAGGGTGGTACCAGCGTGAGCAAAGGTTTTTGCTTGAACCTGTGCAGGAGGATATTGCGTAGCATCAATGGTAAACACATCGTAGTCGGGCAGTTGCACGCGCACCCAAGCATCAAAAATCGTACCTAGGTCATCATACCAGTGGTAGCTGCCATCGGGGCCTTGCCTGTATTTCACCACGCGAGACGTAAGGGGTTGGCGCTCACCGTTTTCGCCGGTCACGAAGAATGAGTTAGTGGGGTCCATTTTGTCGGCGTAAACATAGGACACCGCTTCTTTCGAGGCCACGGTGGTTTGGTTTCCTGAATAGAACGGTGCGGCGTACACGGTTTTACCATCAGGGCTCACCGCCAGAGCACGAGGGGTATCGGCAAACAGGGTGAGCTTGGTTAGGCGCTCGCCACCGGCTGCACTGCCCAGGTTGTCGGCATCAAATACCCAAACGTCAGCACGACCGCTGGCAGGGTTAAATAGATCGGGGTCATCACCGCTGTTTTGGCCACGGTGAGCGGTGGTGATAAAAGCCAGGTTGCCATTGGGGCCGCCGAACACGATGTCGCGGGGCTCGTCACCTACGTGTAGGGTTCGTACTACTCGACCGTTACCGCCTTTTCCGTCCAGCTTTATGATGCTGATGGAGTCTGAAAGGTGGTTCACAACCCATACTTCATTATTATTTCTAGCAGCGACTGAAACGGGCTCCATACCGACACTAATGGA
>JBFKSL010000603.1:0-2780 GCA_041626995.1 Ketobacter sp.
ACTTCGGCGGGATAAACGTTTTCGCCACCGGACACCACCATGTCTTTAATGCGGTCTTGCACAAAAACGTAACCGTCGTCGTCCATATAGCCCGCGTCGCCGGTGTGAATCCAACCATCAATTAGGGTAGAGGCAGTGGCATCATCCCGTTTCCAGTAGCCCAACATGTTGGAAGGCGAATGAATGCAGATTTCACCAATGGTGCCGTTTGGTAGATTGCTTCCGTTGATATCTTTGATGGCTACTTCCACGCCCAGGCGTGCTTTACCGGCAGAGCGCATGCGGGGGGTGCCGTTGGGGTCGTGATCTTCAGCGGGAAGGTAGGTGCCAAAGCCTAAGGTTTCGGTCATGCCATAGAGCTGTACAAAGCCGCATTTAAATACGTCCATGGCCATTTTTAAGAGGGGTAGTGGAATGGGTGAGGCACCATACACCATATATTTCAAGCTGGAGAAATCCGTATCTTTGCAGGTGGGATCGGCTAAGACGAATTGCATGGCTGCCGGTACGATAAACATTTTGCTAATGCGGTATTCGCGAATGGCCTGCAAGCAACCGGCGGGGGTGAACTCACTTAGCACCACATTTTTCGCACCGGCGTACATGCCGATTAAGGCCCAGCCAGTGCCGCCTATATGAAAGTTGGGCATGGCGTTTAGGCTCACGTCTTGATCGGTCCACAGTGTCCACTCTTCTTCAGGAATGTCTGATTCGGCGGTGACTCGATTTAAATCAAAAAAGGCGCGATGGGAAACTTGAACCCCTTTGGGGTGGCCGGTGGTGCCGCTGGTATACATTTGCACGCAAACATCGTCTGAATTAACGGGTAAGTTTGGATCATTTTTGGATTGCTGGTCGCGCCAACTTTCAAAGGCAGGGTAATCGTTATCATGTGATTCCATAAGAATCACTTTTTTTACATTGTCGAGTTGATTTTTTATGGCATCATAGAGCGGCAGAAACTCTTTATCCAAAAACAGAATGGGTGCTTCTGCATCATTAATGATATAGGCCACTTCAGGGGGCGCCAGACGCCAATTGATGCCCACGGTAACCATATCGGCTTTGCCGCAGGCTATCAGTAACTCATAATACCAGTCGGAGTTTTTTGCCATCACTGCAACGCGTGACTGGGCAGGAATGTCTTCAGCCAGTAGGCCGTTAGCAATTTGATTGGTGTGTTGATCAAAGCTTTGATAATCAGTAACTCGATCATTAAAAATAAACGCGATTGCGTTAGGCCTTTGCTGGCCATGATAGCGGGCAACGTCGCCCAGGGTTTGAATCTCAGGATAGTATGGCATGGTGATTCCCTCACAAAATTGCTGCAGTTGTAGTCAAGTTTTTATTCTGAGTAAAAAATTATTGGGTGTTATGGACAGAATAAATTAGAGTTTTGGCCGTTGTTGTGTGTTTTATTGGTCGGCCAATACAGTTTCCAGGTTTTGTAGAAAAAATCCATACATCTGTTGCAGACGTTGTTTCATGCCGGATACTTTTTCTTCAGTTAGCCCTTCAGGCACAGAGAAGCTGGCTTGCCAAATCACCTCGCATTGGTTGTCATTGATCGGTTGTACTTGAAAATCGCCGAAAAATTGAGTGTCTTTGCTAAATCCTTTGGCCTCTAGAATGGCGTAGCGATAATGGCGCTCGGTATTGTTGAGCGTTTCCAGCGATTCTCGTGTAACGCTGCCATCCATCAAGGTGACTTTGCGCTCGGCGTTGCCGCCTTGATCCTTTGCGCCTTCACCACTGACGACGCATTGACTAGCACCGGGCACCCATTGATGGAGTGCGCCAAAGTCGCCGGTTAGTTGCCAGACTTTGTCTGCGCTGTGGGAAAAGGTTTTTCGTGTTTCAATGTGTTCCATGGTAAAAGCCCTATTTCTTATAGTGATTGCGAAGAAAGGTTTCGAAATTAATTAAATTGGGGTTGTGTTGGCGCAAAGGCTCCATATCGAAATGCCAGCCCACTTTATTGTTCCAGGCAAATTGTCGGGCGGATTCTGGGTTGATAAATTTCATGGCAAAGCGGGTTAAGGTTTTGGATGCGGGGATTAAGCTTTTACCCGTTACTTTTTTATAGATGGTTTTCATTTCTACCGGTGTAATGGCATCTCCCGCCACGTCCACATGCTTGCCCATATATTGTGCGGGATGGGTGAAAATATCTGCCGCAAACCAAGCGATGTCATGAACTGAAATCATATGGAATATGGTGTCGTTATCCAACAGGCCGATAATGGAGGGAAGCACCCAGTAAGGGTCCATGGATCTTTTGGTGCCGGAGGTCATGACAGGTTGCGTGAAATTCTCTAAAAAGAATACCTCACGCAGGAAGGTGCGGGGCAATTCAAGAGAATCGATGTATTGTTCGATTTTGTATTTGCTCTCAAAGTGCAGCACACCTTTAGCATTGTCACAATTGGCGACCGAAGTTTGTACAAAGTGCTGTACGTTGGCTTTCTTGGCAGCACGGGCCAGTTTGCATCCCTGCTCCACTTCCCGTTCGTGGCCAACGCCTTTTTCCCAAAAATTTTGCACGGCAAACACGCCTTGCATGTCTTGGCAGGCTTGCTCTAGGGAGGCTTCGTTGTCCATGTCGCCCGCTACAACTTCTACCCCTTGTTGAACCAAGGCTTGAGCTGAAGGCTTGTTGGGGTTACGAGTAAGGGCGCGTACCTGAAGGCCCTGTTTTAACAACAGAGGAATGAGCGCGCCGCCCTGGGCGCCGGTGGCTCCCGTTACCAAAATGGTTTTTGTCATGAATTGGGTTTCCT
>JBFKSL010000604.1:0-2776 GCA_041626995.1 Ketobacter sp.
GCACCATGAGTGGGGGATGTGAAACGCTTTCCTAACTTTAAACCAAAGTCTTCTTCACAGGTTAATTTTAAGCTGTTCTTTAATATCTGAATTTGCTGCCTGGGCGTTAGCTGCGTATCTTCATCTAGAAGTTGTTCGATTGAAACGGATGTAAACTCCAATAACCCGGTCAAGTCACGCACTTGCAATCCCAGCTCTCTTGCAATTAAGCGCGAATAGTTTGATGGAATGCAGGCTAAATCCATATCGACAGAATTCTCAACTTCTCGGTTTTTCATGGTGCCTTGATCCTGCCGTGTTTGAAGCGTAAATGTTAGCCCTGCATGGAACAGTGTCTTTAAATGACCCCATCATGTCAATAAATGACCTCCCCTGAACACTTAGGACTACGTAACCTGCAATCATCAAACAAAAATTGAGAGAACATCATGGCTAGCATTACGTTTATAGAACACGATGGCACAGAACATGTTGCAGAAATTGAGAAAGGAAGATCCCTAATGCAAACCGCCTTGGATAATGGGGTGCCGGGTATCGATGCAGACTGCGGAGGATCCTGCGCCTGTGGTACCTGCCATGTAATTATTGACACTAAATGGGCTGAGAAATTAGGTGAAGCCAACGATGCAGAAACCCAGATGCTGGATTTGGCACCCGAGAAAGAAAGCACATCACGGTTATCGTGCCAGGTTGAAATGTGCGAAACCATGGATGGCATGATTGTACGCCTTCCCGAATTTCAAATGTGATAACCAACTTACAATAACAAACAAGGTTAGCTTGATATGAGTATATTCACCTCTACCATTGAGCCGGTTATAGAGCCCGTAATAGATAAGGTTTCGGCGGTGGTTCCTATCCACTATCAAATTAAAGGGGCTCACATCTTTCAGATCGTAAAGCGTCGATTCTTTAAAAGCAGGTCGATTCCAAAATTTGTAGAGCAGCCTATTCCTGATGTATCTACCTTGGCAATTGAAGACATAGATGTTAGCAACCCGTTTCTCTTCAAGCAGAATAAATGGCAATCCTATTTTAAGCGGCTTCGCGACGAACACCCTGTGCACTATCAGAAGCGAAGCCCATTTGGGCCGTTTTGGTCGGTGACACGTTACGAAGATATTCTATTTGTTGATAAGCATCACGACCTGTTCTCGGCAGAACCGATAATTTCCATTGGACCGCAACCGGAAGGCTTGGAAATAGAAACGTTTATCGCTATGGACCCTCCAAAACACGATGTACAACGACAGGCGGTACAGGGTGTGGTTGCACCAAAAAACCTGGCTCAAATGGAAAGTTTGATTCGTTCAAGAACGGCTGATGTATTAGACAACCTACCCATAGACGCGCCTTTCGATTGGGTGCAAACCGTTTCCATCGAGCTGACATCACGCATGCTTGCCACATTGTTTGATTTTCCCTATGAGCAGCGCCATAAGTTGGCCTATTGGTCTGATGTGGCAGCAGCCCACCCCGAAAGCACAGGCGGCCCAACATTAGCCGATGAAGCATTTCCCGCAGCTGCCGATATGGCAAAACAAATGTCGGCATTATGGCGTAGGAAAGAAGCCCAAAAAGCAGCGGGAGAAGAGATGGGATTTGACTTGATCAGTCTATTACTCGCCAATGACAGCACTAAAGATATGATCAACCGCCCCATGGAGTTTATGGGCAACATGGTACTACTGGTTGTCGGTGGCAACGACACCACTCGTAACTCGATGACAGGCGGCGTTCTGGCACTAAACGAATTCCCCAAAGAGTTTGAAAAACTTAAAGAAAACCCAAAACTGATTCCATCTATGGTTTCTGAAATCATTCGTTGGCAAACCCCTCTGGCTTATATGCGACGTGTCGCCAAGCAAGATGTGGAGCTTAACGGCCAAGTGATTCGTAAAGGCGATAAAGTTGTTATGTGGTATGTTTCGGGCAACAGAGATGAACGTTCAATTGAAGAACCGGATCAGTTTATTATCGACCGCAAGAATCCTAGAAATCACCTATCCTTCGGCTTCGGCGTACATCGCTGCATGGGAAACCGTTTAGCCGAAATGCAATTACGAATTCTGTGGGAAGAAATACTAAAACGCTTTGATAAAATTGAAGTTCTTAGTGACCCCGAACATGTACAGTCGAATTTTGTTAAAGGCTATACAAAACTGATGGTTAAAGTGTCGAAGCAATAAATTTCAATTCAATATTTTACTACCAACAATCCAACCACCAGCACTTAAGTAATTTGCACGCTCAATGCTTATCTTCTACCCTTGAAGATAAGCATTACTAGCGTTCCTACGCCAATCCAAAATGCTTTTCCTTTGGAGGCGGCATGAAGCCCGATACAAAACCCGTAAAAGTTCGGGAATTTCATAATCACCATTTTGACTCAACCATTTGGAATGATTTTAACTTTCGGGATGATGACATTATTATTTCCACCTATGCGAAATCTGGCACCACCTGGATGCAGCAAATTGTTTCTCAGCTTTTATTTAAAGGCGAGGAAGCTTTGGAAGTTGCCAACATGTCACCTTGGATGGACCTTCGCTTTCCCCCGAAAGAAACCAAGCTTGCTCTAGTAGAAGCTCAAAAACACCGTAGATTTCTTAAAACTCATTTACCCGTGGATGCCCTGGTATTTTCAGATAAAGCGAAATACATCTATATCGGCAGAGATGGACGCGATGTGCTCTGGAGCATGTACAACCATCATGCCACCGCAAATGAAGCATTCTACGAAGCGCTAAATCACACGCCGGGGCGAGTAGGCCCC
>JBFKSL010000605.1:0-2772 GCA_041626995.1 Ketobacter sp.
AACAACAGCTTCCCCAAGCGCCAAGGGGGAATTCACAGTGATCAACACATTGCGCTCAGTAAGCAATTCAGCCACTTTTTGAAAGTTGAACACATGGGGCCCGGTGATGGCGGGCGTGCCCATCGCAAGAGGCTCGAGCATGTTATGTCCCCCCACGGGCAGCAGACTACCGCCCACAAAGGCTACATCCGCAGCACCCAGCATGCGCAGCAAGTCCCCCATGGTGTCGCCTAGCAGCACCTCGGTTTCCTTGGAAACGGTCTCGCTTTCACTAATGCGGCTCATACTGAGGCCACGGCTGGACACCAATTTTGCCACCTCCTCGAACCGCTCAGGGTGACGAGGAACGATGACCAACAGCGAGCCAGGCTGTTTGGTGCGAATGTACAGGAAGGCTTCTAGAATTTGTTCATCTTCACCCCGGTGGGTGCTTGCGGCAATGAATACTTTGCGGGAGCCACCCCAGGCCTGGCGTAGTTTTTCTGACTGCTTTTGTATTTGATCATCGATTTCGAGATCAAACTTAACAGTGCCGGTAACCTGAAGGTTGGCAGGTGCTAGACCAAGCTCAGTAAAACGCTCACCATCCTGCTCCGATTGAGCGGCAATCAAAGACACTTCCCGCATCATAGGGCGGAACAGGGGCAGAATCTTACGGTAACCTTCGGCGGATTTTTCCGACAAGCGCGCATTGGCCACCAGGATAGGCACACCACGCTTATGGGTGTAGTGAATGACATTGGGCCACAACTCCGTTTCCATGATCACCAGAATCGCTGGGTTGAACAGATTCAAAAAGCGGCTAATGGCATCGGGCAGATCGTAAGGCAAATAGACGTGCTGAATTCTGCCCTGATGAATCTGCTCTTTATAGATAGAGCGCACTTGCTCAGAGCCGGTGGGTGTCATGGTAGTGATGACGCAAGGATGATCCGGATACGACAGCATGATCCTATCGATCAACGGCTTAGAGGCCAGGAACTCGCCCACTGAGACCGTGTGGAACCAGAGGCTGTTCTGCTGCGGACTGGCGCTGTAATAACCAAAGCGCTCGCTAATGCGCTCACGGTAGGCTGGATTCTTCTTTATACGCTTCCACAGCCGGATCAGCAGCAGCGGGGTAGCGGCATAAAAAGCCAGGGTATACAGCCAACGTGTTAACATAGAGAACTCAAGCCAATGATTTGCTTGGGAATTATAGTTGGCTGTGCGCCCTGTGCCAAAGAGAATTTACGAGGCGCGCTTCAGCTTCTTCAGCTTTGCACTTAAACCGTGAAAGAATCGATGCTTTTTATTGGCCGCATCACTGGTTAAGAAATTAATCTGAATAGATTGCCGCTTGCCTTCGAACGGCACATAACCATGCCAGCAGTTATCGGTAACTTTAAAGCCCACCATCGTGCCGGGGCCTGGGGTGATTTCATCAACGTAATCGTTGATATCGGTTCCACTATTCAAGATGCGCAGCTTGCCCGTTTCGTGCTCCCAGGATTCATTCAAGTAGATCAGAATGGTAAGCTGCTTGGTCTTGGAATCGGTGTGGATGCGGCCGTCTTTTTTGCGTGAATGACCACGTAGAGTGACCATCAGCGGGGCATCATCTACGTTGAGGCTGAATTTTTCTCCGATGATTTTGCGGAATTCCGGTGAGTCTATTGAGCTGATCAGGTCGGCAAAAGCGCCCTGGATGTTGAGGTCCGAGGTGTTGTAGCTGCCGCCATCAGAGATTGAGGGGAAGGAGCCAATGACATCGCCTATTCGACTTTTGGATACTGATTCCGGTACGGAAAAGTACGGGAAGGGGTTTGTTTTTAGGGTGGATGATTGGATTTGGTCGAAATTTAGGGTGTTAGTCATTACAATTGCCACAACCATGGATTATCAAATTGGTGTTATACGCCCGTACATTACCTCAATTGGCTTGCCAAATGAATAAGATGTCTTGATACTCCAGCCAGTTTTTGCCTTTCCCTTGCATTTAATTAAACCGCTTATGTCATTTAAGATTTGGATTATTGCACTCAATACGGAAAACCCGGTTGCCCTAGAATTGAAAAAGACCCTGGAGCAAGCAGAATTTGATGTGGAAATTTCTGCCGCCGTGGATGGACGAACCTCTATGCCAGAGCTACAGCCAGGGGAACAACTGAATCAAACCCTTGCGCTGATCCACCGACGCGCCAAATTGACCTCCTCCGAAGTGGGCTGCTACTTATCACATTACCGTCTGATTAAGAAAGCCTTTGATGAAGGGCTTAGCCATGTTGCATTGTTCGAGGATGACGTGGTGGCAGAAGAAGGCTTGGGCGATGTAATAAAAAGCATCCTGACTCTTGGAGATGAGGCTCATTTGGTGCGGTTGATGTCGCTTAAAATACGTAAACGAAAAGTTGTTCGGGCTTTGAATGAAAAGTATCAGCTTGTTCGGCCTGTGCGTGGAGCCTTGGGAACTCAGGGGTATATTTTGAACCGGGAAGGAATGCGCAGAATTTTGCAAGCTGGCTCAACAATCTATATGCCAATTGATAAATTTTACGATAGTTTTTTTGTGTATAACTTTAATTGTTTTACAGTCGAGCCTCATGCTGTATACGAGCTGAGCGGATCATCTAGCATCAAAAAAACTGAAGATGGTATTGATAAGCGGTTGTGGGTGACGCTGGCTTGGAGAGTGCATAAATTATTCAGGAGTGTTATGAGGAAATCGCATAGGGTAATACATCATAAAGAATTTAGCCCATCGGAAAAGCCTACAGGAAAGCAGGGGCGTAG
>JBFKSL010000606.1:0-2771 GCA_041626995.1 Ketobacter sp.
GCGGTTACCCGCTTTTCGGGTTCACTTACCGGGCCAAACTCTTCTTCTTTGTGCCCAGGCAAAAATACCTTAGGGCCACATAAAAGCAAAATGGATGCTACGCCCACCAACATTCCCAGCCATGGTTCTTTAAATATGGTTAAGGCCATTGCAAACACCACCATGGTGCCTCTCTCGGTAGCGTCTTTCACCAAAGACAATGCTAAGGTGGCACAGGCAAACCCGGTTAAGATCAAGGTCACAGCAAGAGCCAATGGCAGCAGGGGCTGAAGCAGGGTCACCACCGGTAACAACAAAAATAAAATGGGGGTACCAAAAAAGAACGCGTAAAAGCTGCTGACCGTGTCATAGAAGGAGTCCACTTTTTCTCTACCCAAAGCCCAACGTTTTAGCAGTATCACTTGAATTCCCGTCCACATAACGCCTTGAGTGGTAAAAAATGGCGCCAAAATTGCCATAAGGAAATTACGAATCCCCGTGGCTAAATGGGCACGGGTGCTGTTGATTTCCAGTTTCTCATCCGGGCGAGCGGCTTGGGCATGCTCGATCATCTCGTCACCGGTAACCAAATCACCAAAGAACAAAATGTAAGTAATCAGCGCTAAAGGCAATGCACTTAGAAACATATCCAGATCGGGCCAGCCAATGGCAAATGGGGAAGCTTTATTCCACAAGGAAACCGTATGGGTAGCAATATCCAAAAATTCCCAACGAATGTTGTAGGTGAATTCATTGGTGAACACACCGATCACGCCCGCCAATACAAAGCCCGGCAATAACCCCAGCCCGACTAACGTAGCCAACCATTTTCTATGTGCCATCTGCTCATGAATGGGTTTAGAAAATGCCAATATCATGCATACGGCGACACCGATGGTTCCGGCAATGGGGGCTAATTGAAAGATATTGGCGGAATCACCATCTTTAGTGACTCGAAGGAAGGCCGCGACGGCTGCGCCTAGAATAATGCCACCTTTGAATACATTGGGCACAAACTTCACCAGCTTGGCTCCTAAACCTGTCATACCCAGCACCACCAGGATAATAGCAAAATCGATAGACATGGCTGTCATAGCCTTGAATTGCGCCACATGATCAAAACCACCGCCCTCCACCATAAACGCGGGCAAGGTAATAAACGCTATGACAAAGGGCACAGCGGGTGTTAACCACCCTGGAGCATAGGGGTCACCAAAGGCAAACCAGGAGAGCGATATTAAAATACTGTGAATCATGGCCATCACTACAGCCTCTTCAAAGCTCAACCCCATTAGATGAGTAAACACAGGCACCAGGGCCAAACCGGTGGCTCCTGCAACGGCGATTCCTTGGAGAAAGTCTGCCAGGGAAGCTCGGGTATGAATGCCTGGGAATCTTAGGGTAAACGGTCCCCAGTGAATGCCTGGCTGAGCTGTGCCGTATTTTCGTGTTTGTGCCATGGTGTGTGTTCCGAGGTGAGAAGAGGATGCAAAAGGGAAAATGTAGCCACTGGATGAAGTTTTCACCAACGGGGGTGAGAGATATGGCCGACAAAGCCGGGGTGAGTGGACAGATAATAGGGTATTTGTATAAGGGGCAAGAGAGGCTTATGGGGTTAGCCCAAAACGAAAAAAGCCTCCACGAGGGAGGCTTTTCGGATATGGTGGGTCGTGATGGATTCGAACCATCGACCAATTGGTTAAAAGCCAACTGCTCTACCGGCTGAGCTAACGACCCGACAACGGATGCGTATAATACTGATTAATTTTTAAATCACAAGGTTTTTTTTCAAATTTATGACCTTGATTTTATTCGTTTTTTTTGCGTTACAGCCTACTCCATGCCAAAAGCGACAAAAGCACCTGAAATCATTGAAAATTTGCATACTCAGGCGTGAAAATGGCTAATTCAGCTAGGATGATTGATACCGTGTGGGGTCTTGCACCCCTGCTTGCTCAAAGCCCTGCTTCCTAAGCCGACAACTATCACATTGACCACAAGCCCTGCCTTGTTGATCAGCCTGATAGCAGGATACCGTGAGACTGTAATCCACCCCCAGTTGGCTACCTTTCTGGATGATATCCGATTTAGACAACTGCAATAACGGCGCTTTGATCTGTATTGGACGCCCTTCCACACCTCTTTTGGTTGCTAGGTTGGCCAGGTTTTCGAAGGCATCAATAAAAGCTGGCCGGCAGTCCGGATAACCAGAATAATCAACTGCATTTACACCTATATAGATGGCATCGGCATCCAATACCTCTGCCCAACCTAGAGCCAGAGAGAGAAATACGGTATTTCGGGCCGGCACATAGGTTACGGGTATGCCCTGTGTAGGAGAAACAGGCACATCGATAGTCTTATCGGTAAGCGCAGAGCCACCAATGTCACCCATATTGATTTGAATGGTTTTCAAGTCGGATGCACCCAGGTGGTCCACCACGCGCTGTGCAGCAGCCAGTTCGGACTCGTGGCGCTGGCCATAGTCAAAGGTCATGGCGTAACAGTCATAGCCATCCTTTCTGGCAATGGCCAAACAGGTCGTGGAATCCAATCCACCGGATAACAACACCACTGCCCTTTTTGATTCAGTCATGGTCAGCGCCCCGGCTCATCATTCCACAGCAGTTTGTGTAGTTGCATCTGAAAACGCACGGGTAAGCGGTCTTCCAAAATCCAATCGGCCAATTCAGAAGGTTGCACTTGCTGGTGACTGGGTGAGAACAGCACTTCTCCGGCCTTTCCTACCAATGAATATTGATCCAACTGCATCTTGGCCCACTGGTAATCAC
>JBFKSL010000607.1:0-2770 GCA_041626995.1 Ketobacter sp.
AGCAGGTTATCTAACCAGCCTGAAGTAAACACACCAAACTTATGACTCTCGCTCTGATTTATTCATAGTCCGGAGTCAGGAACGAACCTGCACCAAACACCTATTGAGAGTCGGTCCGCTGTTAACCGGTATACGGATTAGGTATGCCGGTTTTCAGTGGATTCAAACGCGCTAGCGTTTGAGCTACTAGAAGCCAATCAGTTACCCTCGCACTGGCCATTCAAAAGGCAAGCTCACCATATGGTGTCTAGTTAGTAAGCGCTAAACCAACCACACCCTAGCCTGGCTTAAAATTCCATGGCAGCAATTTATCTAGCGATTCATCTCCGGGTAAATTCGGCATTTCTGCAAACACATAGCGAAGATATTCATATGGGCTCACTCCATTAGCCTTCGCTGTTTCTATAAGGGTATATAGGTTTGCACTGGCAACGGCACCTGCCTGACTTTTTGCAAACATCCAATTTTTTCGTCCTATGGTAAAGGGCCTAATCGCTCTCTCTGCCGCATTATTATCAATTGGGTACTGCCCATCTTCTAAGTACCCAATGAGCCTGGGCCACTGATTCTTAAGATAGGACAACGCATTGCCTATCGCCGACGTAGGAGTGACCGTTAGAAGGCTTTTATTCATCCACTTTTCAAGCTGTTTAATGATCGGCTTTGCTTCCTGCTGCCGTATGTTAAAGCGCTCATCGGGAGGTCTTGCTTTTAGTTTCTTTTCAATTAAATATAGCTTGCGAATATAAGCAATACCTTGATCAGCTCTACCAGTTTTTCCTTTCGGTTGTAATTTTTGCGCTTCAATGAATTTTCTACGGGCATGAGCCCAACACCCTAAACGCGTAATATCGTAGGCGTTGCACGCTGATTGATAACCCTTGTAACCATCCACCATGATTGCGTGAGTTGATGCTGACAGTAGTGTCTCTGGCACTGATTGGCTGCGTGTTGGTGCATAATGGAATATCATCGCTGGATGCTTATCAAAGCTGGCCATTAACCATAGATAACTCTTACTTTGTGCAGGTTTACCTGGTTCGTCGAGCACTTGCAGGGTGGTTTCATCTAGGTGCAATAACGTTTGCCGTTGTAAGTGTTCGGTGAGTACTAGAATTAACGGCTGAACAAGCGCCCCCATTCGTACCATCCAATTCGCTAAGTTAGTTCTATCTAACTCAATACCGGCACGTTTAAATATCTCACTCTGTCGATACAGGGGTAAGGCGTCGCAATATTTTTGTGTGGCGATGTAAGCGAGCAACCCTGCACTGGCGATACTCTTCTCAATGGCTTGCTTCGGTTTTTTGGCTGTCACAATATGCTGATCACAACAAGGACACGCATACTTTAAACGCTTATGACAAAGCACTTTGACCTGAGCAGGAACAATGTCAAGCTGCTCATGATCATCACTGCCAATCATCTTTAACTCATGGCCATCATGAGGGCAGATTTTCTCGTCGTCGGGAAGATCGTAAATGATCTCTTCGCGGGGGTAATCCTTTGGAATGCTGATGCGTGGTTTGCGTGTTCGTTGATGAGCTTTGACGGTGATGTCTGTATCGGCAGTGGGCGCCTCATCCTCTGCGACCAACGCCTCAGCTTCATTAAATAAACCGAGTTGATCGACTGATACTTTTTCGCTAGAAGCCGAGAAGCGGCGCTGAAGGTGAAGCCTTATTTGTTCCTGCAAAGCCGCATTATGAGAGCGCTCCTGCGCGAGTTTCTCACGCAGGGCTTCAACTTCTTGCTTTAGACGTTCAACTTCATTCATGCTGAGGATTATACCAAAGCAATCAACTGACTTCGCTAAACGTTAGGGATTGATGTGGCTTTATTTTTGTAAAATCAAAACCACGCAACAACCATTCCCATTGTTCAGGGGTTATTTTGATGGTGTTCTCTGATAATCGCTTTGGCCACTTAAAACGATCTTTCTCTAATCGCTTTTGCCAAAGAGCAAAGCCGGTATTATCCCAATACAATACCTTAAGTTGCGTGCGTCGCTTATTGCAGAAGACAAACAAAGAACGTTGAAACGGGGAGTGTCCCATGCACTCAGAAACGATGAGCGAAAGACCGCTAATGGCCTTTCTAAAATCCACGGGATCACGATGTAGATAAATATCGATGGAATCTGGCCAGATGATCATGCGAGACTGTGGACCAATGCGGCTAGCCCTTGCGCTGATAACGAAGGTGGGCATTTGATTTTACAACGGCCAACTTCAATAGTGATCCCAGTAGTCGAATTGCTTGAGGTGGTTTCCAGCTCTACTTTTGTAAACCCAGCATTCTCTCGTGCTAAATGCTTTGATCGGCGCAGACTAAAGTAGCGTGGATTGATGTCTTTATTTTTGCAGAATTGTGTTTGAGTTAAGCCGCTGTTTTCAAACTCTTCGAGTAAAACGGGCCAATTGTATTTGCGGTAGCTTGCCATATTGCCTCCTTGGTTAAAGAGGCTTTAACGTAATGCAAACTGGTTAAACTGAATAGGGTGTGGTTGGTTTGGCGCTTACGTTGGTGTTGCAGATGGGGTTGGCGGGGAAGCCAAGTATTGGCCACTCTGTGACGAACGTTATTTTCCAAGTCCACAAGAAAGCCATCGTATTCCTTTTGAAGGTTGGTGGAATAAAGAGAATATCTTTTACTCGGGGCAGTACCAATTAACTCGGAAAGATTTAGTTCTATCAATGGCCAATAAGGACGGCGGTGCCCATTTTGATCATCGGGTTCAAAAGAAATATGATGAGTTTCGGCATCACTG
>JBFKSL010000608.1:0-2762 GCA_041626995.1 Ketobacter sp.
TGGTTTTCGTATTCAATCAATAAATTCAATCCGAAGTTTGTTTTAGTGAATCTCAGGCTGCCTGGCTCAACATTTTCTAGTTTGAGTACGTTATTATTCGAATCATCACTATCCAGAATTTTAGTATTACCATCACCCATTCGATGGATATATAGGTCTTTTCCTTCCCCTCCCTGTAAAGTATCGTCGCCCTTTCCTCCGATTAAGATGTCATTACCTTGCTCACCTACCAAGGTATCATCACCATCATTCCCTTCTATATAATCATCCCCTTGACCACCCAAAACAACGTCATCTCCAGCACCAGCTTCTATGAAGTCATCACCATCTTCTGCAAAAATTGTGTCATTATCTCCACCTGCTGAAACCCAATCATGACCATCTCCAGATTGAATTATATCGTTCCCTTCCCCACCTAGAATAATGTCATCTGATTGAGAACCATATATTTGATCATCTCCGTTAGCACCATCAATAAAGTCTCCAGTATTGGCTATGGATTCAGAAGCATTACCGATAATCACGTTGTCGCCAGCGTTACCGATCAAGGAATCACTTTTTATTGAGCCGGCTAAATTACTTATTTGCTTACCACTAGACTTAATTAGAGCATTCAAGCTTAAAAACATACCAATCCTGCCGGTTGAAACTGCAGTATCGCCTTGAATTCTATAGTCTTGATCAATTAGGGCTTGCAAGGTTGAGGTCTCTCCCTCTCTTATTTCCCTTCCAGAGTAGATACCTGTTATTCTGCCTATTCCTTCCAATATATCAGCGGGTAAATCAATGTGCGTCGCTATTAACGCATCCTCAACTGATTCCCTGATTACATTTAGATTATCTTCTAAACTTTCGCCTTTTATTATGTTTATCGTAGCCTGACCAGAATCTTCAGCAGAATCAATCATTGCGTTGGTATGGTTATAGACCGGAACAGCAATCACTTCTCCAACAACATAACCAACTATGGCACCAATTGGGCCAGCGAACACTCCACCAACTTCAGCGAAAACCGTACTCATAAGCATCTGAGTGGCAGCCTGAACCGCTGCAGCAGATGCAGCTTGAGCAAGTGTGTCCTGCCACTCGTCACTGTTCATACCCAATCCATTATCTGCTATTGAGCTAACGATACTTACAATAGCTGCCCCAATGGCTGCATTATTAGATTCATGTAGAGCGAGCTCAAAATCACTCAGACCAGTTAAATCAACATTATTACTTAAATCTAAATTAATAAAATCAACCTGACCCACTGCTGCTGTCGCCAATGCATCTGCAACCGCTTTAACGTAATCTTCTGAATCTAATGAATCACCCTGGGCACTTCTTACTGCCACATTGATTCCGAAACTGAGAAAGGCAGATTTCAATGTTCCTACAAAAAATTGTTCTGCCGTATACACACTATTAGGATCGATAGGATCTAAACCCAGAGCCTCATAGAGTTGTTCTATTGAATATTCGGCAACAGGCTCAGTAACGGCTTTAATTGCAAGATCCTCAGCTATATCAGCTATAGATTCACCTTGAAGTGGTCTAATACTACCGGACACCTCGTTAAGGTGGTAAAACTACCGATAGAGGTGATCCATGACAGCAACAAAGAAGAGAAAGAAGTTTACTCCAGAATTCAAGCGGGAAACAGTGTCCCTGATAACCGAACAAGGGTATTCAGTTGCCAAGGCCGCTGAGGCAGTTGGCACCACAGAGAACAATGTACGCCGTTGGAAGACTGAACTGGAAGCCGAGGCCGGCGGAGAGCGTCTAAGTAGCGATGAGCGTGCTGAGCTGGTGCGCTTGCGTAGAGAAAACAAAGAACTCCGGTTGGAGAAAGAAATCCTAAAAAAGGCCAGCGCCTTCTTTGCGAAAGAAATGAAGTAAAATATGCCTTTATCCAGGCTGAGCAGTCCACGTATGCCGTGACTCTTCTGTGCCGGGTGATGCAGGTCAGCACTAGCGCCTATTATGAGTGGCGAGGTCGAGGAGCAGAGATCATTGATAGCCAGATCTGGCACCTGTGTCACCGTATAAAAGCGCTGTTTGCGGAATCCCGAGAAAGCCTGGGAAGCCGTCAACTGATGAAGCAATTGCGCAAAGAAGGTTTTGAAATTGGTCGTTATCGGGTACGCCGCCTGATGAAAAAGCTGGGCCTGAAGGTGAAACGGAAAAAGCGGTTTGTGTTGACCACGAACAGCAACCACAAAGAGCCGGTGGCGGACAACCTGTTGAACCGCGAATTCATGCCAGTCGCCCAAAATCGGGCCTGGACGACCGACATCACCTACATCTGGACCTTACAAGGCTGGGTTTATCTGGCGGTTGTACTGGATCTGTATTCACGCCGCATTGTGGGCTGGAGCGTCGACCGACAGATGGATACAGCGTTGGTCACGCGGGCGTTAATGATGGCAATCAACTTGCGAAATCCAGAGCCTGGCTTGCTACACCATTCTGATCGAGGGTGCCAATACGCGAGCAAGGCTTATCGTAAATTACTGGAGCAGCACCAGATGATATGCTCAATGAGTCGCAAGGGAAACTGCTGGGACAATGCGCCCACGGAGCGCTTCTTTAGCAGCCTCAAGCGTGAATGGCTCACAGGTAATATCTACCCGACGCGAGAATCAGCGCTGGCAGACGTAAGGGCATATGTAGATTATTACAACTCACGCAGACTGCACACCACATTGGGCGACAGAACACCGATAGAATTTGAAAATTGTGCTTAACAAAGTGTCCGGCTTGGGTTGACCACAACA
>JBFKSL010000609.1:0-2761 GCA_041626995.1 Ketobacter sp.
CTGGATCTTCCAACAACTCTTTAATGGCTACCAGAAATTGAACTGCTTCTTTTCCATCAATCAAGCGGTGATCGTAGGAAAGTGCAAGATACATCATGGGCAGAATTTCAACCTGACCGTTTACAGCCATGGGGCGCTCTTGGATTTTGTGCATACCCAAAATAGCTGTTTGTGGTGGATTAAGAATCGGTGTTGACCACAAAGAACCAAAAACACCACCATTGGAAATGGTGAAGGTACCGCCGGTCATGTCTTCCAGACCGAGCTTACCGGCCTGAGCTTTCTTGCCGTAATCAACGATCTTGCCTTCCACTTCGGCATAGTTCATTTTGTCAGCGTCACGCAAAATAGGTACGACCAAGCCACGCTCAGTTGATACAGCTACACCAACATCATAGTAACCGTGGTAGACAATATCATTACCATCGATAGATGCGTTTACTGCTGGGAATTTTTTCAGCGCCTCAACGGCAGCTTTAACAAAGAAAGACATAAAGCCAAGGCGATGGCCGTGTACTTTTTCGAACATATCTTTGTAGTTTTTACGCAGTTCCATGACTGGCTTCATGTTTACTTCGTTAAAAGTAGTTAACATGGCAGCCGTTTGCTGCGCTTGTACCAAACGTTCTGCGACACGAGCACGCAAACGAGTCATAGGAACTCGACGTTCTTCACGATCACCGAAGTCAACGTTCGCTGCACCTGCTGGCATAGCGCTGCTCATTTCAGCAGGTTTGGCTTTGGGTTCTTCTTTAGCAACAGCAGCACCAGAACCTTTTAGGTGATTCAGCACGTCTTCTTTGGTGATGCGGCCACCCTTACCAGTGCCCTTGATCTGGCTTGGATCGAGATTGTTTTCCGCAATCAATTTGCGAACGGCTGGGCCCCAGCTGTCTTCAACCTTGGCTGAATCAGGTTCTGCTGTAGGAGCAGAAGCGGCCTCTTCAGTTGCCGGTGCCGCTGCCGCGCCATCACCTTGCTCCAAATAACCGATCAGCTCCTGGCTTAATACGGTATCGCCTTCTTCTTTAAGAATTTTACCAACCACACCGTCATGAGGCGCAACCACCTCAAGCACCACTTTGTCGGTTTCAATATCAACCAGCAGCTCATCACGAGAAATCGCTTCACCGGGCTTTTTGTGCCAGGTTGCTACGGTGCCATCGGCTACGGCTTCGGGAAATTGCGGGGCTTTGATTTCAGTTGTCATTTGTGTTCCTTAATTGCCTATTCTTTTCACTCTACGCTAAACGCGTCTTCAACCAATTTTGCTTGCTCTTCTAAATGCAGAGACATGTAGCCTGCCGCTGGAGCTGCTGATCCCGCGCGCCCTGCATAGTGTAAGAGAAGCTCTGGTTTGAGACTGTGAACAACATGTCGCATGTGATGTTGGCTGCAATACCAAGCACCCTGGTTCATGGGTTCTTCCTGGCACCACACAACCGCTTTCATATTGGGATACTGAGACAAAACTGCTTTTAATTCCTCTTCAGGGAATGGGTAAAGCTGCTCAATACGAACAATGGCGGTGTTCTGAATTTCTTGATGCGTTCGATAATCCAACAGATCGTAGTAAACTTTTCCACTACACAAAATAACTCGTTCTACCTGTTTTGGATCATGCTCCCATGAGTCCTCCAACACGACATTGAAGTGGCCGTTGGTAAATTCATCCAAACTGGATTTAGCCAATTTATGTCGTAACAAGCTTTTTGGCGACATAACGATCAGAGGCTTACGTAAAGGACGAATCGCCTGCCGACGCAGCATGTGGAAGACTTGTGCGGGCGTACTGGGAACACAAACTTGCATATTGTGTTCTGCACACAACTGTAAGAAACGCTCCAAGCGTGCGGATGAATGCTCAGGACCCTGACCTTCATAGCCATGAGGTAACAGCATGGTTAAACCACACAAACGCATCCACTTGTGTTCACCGGAAGAAATAAATTGGTCGATAACCACTTGAGCGCCGTTCGCAAAATCACCAAATTGCGCTTCCCAAATCACCAAACCTGTCGGTGATGTTGTGGCATAGCCATATTCAAACGCTAATACCGCTTCTTCTGAAAGCAAGGAATCATAGATATCTAAAACTGCACCGTTTTGAGCAACAGTTTTTAGAGGAACGACTGTACCCTTGGCTTTCTGGTTATGCATAACTGCGTGACGATGAGAGAACGTTCCACGCCCCACATCTTGCCCGGTTAGACGAACGGGAAAACCTTCATGCAGCAAAGTTGCATAAGCCATGGTTTCGCCGAAACCCCAGTCTGCGGGTAATGCACCCGCGGCCATTTTACGGCGGTCTTCGCGAATTTTTTCAACTTGGCGTTGAACAACAAAGCCTTCGGGAACTTCGTCCAACTTGTGAGCAAGCTCTTGGATTACTTTGGCATCAACACTGGTATCGTGGTATGCCTCATAATCATGGCCCAGATAAGGTGTCCAATCCACGAACAACTCTGTGTTAGGTTTTTTCACCAGAGACTTTGCGACATGCTGCCCGTTATCCAACGCACTTCGATAATCATCGATCATCGCTTCCAATTCAGGCTGAGTGATCACACCCTCTTCCAACAATCGCTGCGCGTAAATATCGCGAGGGCTCTTCTTCTTACGGATCACCTGATACATGTGTGGCTGAGTGATAGCAGGTTCGTCTGCCTCATTGTGGCCACGAGCACGATAACAAATAAGATCGATTACCACGTCTTTCTTAAATTGTTGACGGAAATCGATCGCCATTTGAGTAACAAAC
>JBFKSL010000610.1:0-2756 GCA_041626995.1 Ketobacter sp.
AATTTGCCAGCGCTCTATCAATTTTATAATTAAAAAGAAAACACCAAAGATAACGGCGCATACCAAAGCGATTATAGTGCGAACTAACGCAGCATCTGGAGCGGTATTAATCCAGCCTTGCTTTGGGGTGGCGGCTAGTTGCCACTGGCCTCCGGGTAAATTTATATTCGATAGTACCGGGTTGTTTGTAAATGTTTCCGGCTTACCAAAAAATACCTCTCCTTTGCTGCCAAGGCCATCTTTTCCACGAATTGAAATATTAATATTCGCATTTGGATTTTTCAGGCCGCTATCAATGTAGAGACTTTCGGCATCGATTACTGTTGAGACAAGCCCCCAAAAGGAAGAATCGGGCGAGTGGGATTCGTGTATAAAGACTGGGATACGGGCGATAATGCCGATTCCGCCTTGAACTAATTTAACGGGGCCCGCGATTACCATTTTCCCAGTATGCTTGGCTTTTAGTGCGGTGTGCTTTTGAAGTGGGTGTGTGCTCAGATTTAATCCCAGTGCAGCCTTGTTTCCTTCCAATGGGTACATATACTTGATTTTCATGTTGGGAGCTGCGCCAATGTTGCGTAAGTGTTGATTGCCTTCGAACAAAGGTTCAACCAGCTGGGCATAACGCTGTTGGCTGATGTTGGGCTCAATGCTAATGGCTGCCACAATGCCACGTACGGTTTGCAGGTTACTGTATAAATTACCTTCCATTTGAGCCCGAATGACACTTAACTCATCTAGAACCTGTTGCCTTGATTTCTGTTGGTAAGATCGGTTATTAACGTGATCCACATATGCGCCAGCACCCAAAGCACAGGCAAAGCCGACGAATAGCAATACTCCAATAAGTGCTCGAGTTTGTGAATGCTGGTAAGTGCTGTCTTGCTTGGACATCTAGACGATTGGTTTCCTTGGGGATTTTAAGCGGGTGGTTCTTTATTTATAGCTCAGCCATGAGGGTCGCAGAGGTACGAATGGTAATAAGTAGAAGAGGTTTAATTACCCGCTGAAAATTTATCTGGTTTTGGCGTTGTCCAATTCGTATTGTGAGGGCATTAATGACAAGCAAAATGTCCTGCTATGCAGGGAACCCCTGCTCAATTAATGTAATAATTTCGCTCACTTATTTTCAGAGTCAAACTTGAATAACAGTGATAACTATAACTGAGAGTGTTTCATGACTGCACAACATGTGGATGTACTTATCATGGGGGCGGGTCTGTCTGGCATCGGTGCCGCTTGCCACTTACAACGTCAATGCCCAAACAAATCCTATTTAATATTGGAAAGCCGCAATGCTATGGGTGGTACCTGGGATTTGTTTCGATATCCTGGTATTCGATCCGATTCAGATATGTACACTTTGGGGTATAACTTTAAACCCTGGACAAACCCTAAGGCTATTGCTGATGGAGAATCCATTCGCGAGTACATCAAAGAAACGGCAAGGGAGAATGGGGTTGAAAGCCGTATTCGCTATGGGCACAAAGTTATAAATGCCGATTGGGATAGTGTTAATGCGCAGTGGAAGGTGTTGGTGGAAGAAGCGGGCAGCGCTAAGCAATCTCTTTTTACTTGCCATTTTTTCTTATCCTGTGCTGGTTACTATAATTATAAAGCCGGTTATGAGCCTGAATTTAAAGGTAGGGATACCTTCAAGGGGGACATTATTCACCCTCAACATTGGCCAGAGGGTTTGGATTACACCGACAAAAAAGTCGTAGTGATTGGTAGTGGTGCAACGGCGGTAACCCTGGTGCCTTCCATGGCGGTTAAGGCTGCACACGTTACCATGTTACAGCGGTCACCCAGTTATGTTATGACCGTTCCTGAAAAAGATCATGTTTCTAATAAGCTGAGGAAATACTTACCCGAAAAATTAGTGTATCGCATGGCGCGGGCGCGTAATGTAGGTTTAAGCATGGCCGTGTACAGGTTTAGTCGTGCATACCCTGATAAGATGCGTAATTTTATTCAGGATCATGTAGATCGAGCCATTGGCCCGAACAACGACATAAAACACTTTACTCCTAAGTACGATCCTTGGGATGAGCGTTTATGCGCTGTTCCCAATGGAGATTTGTTTCGAGCGCTACGCAAGGGCAAAGTGTCGGTGGTGACCGATCATATTGACCAATTTATTGAGAATGGAATCCTGCTGAAGTCTGGTGAGCAGCTTGAGGCGGATATCATTATTACAGCTACTGGATTAGATATTCAGTTACTGGGAGGTATGGCGCTAAGCATTGATGGTATTCCTTATGATGTTACTTCCAAGATGTATTACAAGGGATTAATGTTTGAGGATCTGCCTAACTTTGGCATGGTGTTCGGATATACCAATGCTTCTTGGACTCTAAAAGCCGATTTGATATCTGAGTTTGTGTGTCGGTTGTTGAATCATATGGATAAGAAAGGCTTGCGCCAGGTAACGCCTCGTAATCGAGAAAAAGTAGAGTACATCCCCTTTGTGGATATGTCGGCAGGTTATATTCAGAGAGCTGTGGCTAAAATTCCTAAGCAGGGTTCAAAGTCACCTTGGCGCCTGTATCAAAACTATCTTCTGGACCTTGTTATGTTGCGTTATGGCCGTTTGGAAGATGGTGCGTTGGAATTTTCTCACGCGGTTAAAAGCAAGTTAGCGAAGAAAAAGTCTTTTGCGTAATGCGTAGCAAGATGGCTTTTATTTCTTGCGCGTTTGCCGGTATTGGCTTGGGGTTTGACCTGTCCATTGCCGAAAGGCACGAGTGAAATTG
>JBFKSL010000611.1:0-2749 GCA_041626995.1 Ketobacter sp.
AACAACTTACGAGATTTGTTAGATAAATCAGAAATTAAGTGGCGAGTAATTGTATTGTCTGCTTGTTATTCGGGAGGTTTTATAGATGACTTGAAAAATGATAATACCTTGATCATTACTGCCGCCGCTGCTGATCGTCGTTCTTTTGGTTGCTCAGACGATAATGACTTTACCTATTTTGGCAAGGCTTACTTTAAAGAGGCGTTACCAAATGCCAAAGGTTTTACTCAAGCCTTTGAGCAAGCGAAAGAACTGATAAATCAATGGGAAAAAGCCGAAGGTAAAAAACCTTCAAATCCGCAAATGGTGCAGGGTAAGGCTATTCAAGCACAGTTGGAAAAGTGGCAGCCAAAGATCTAATTTGAATTAGTTATGGTAGAATTTCTACTACAGTAATGATCGAAGTAAAACCTTATGCACTACTTGCCCATTGATTATGTCGAGCCCGTATTTCGCCCACCTTCAGAGGCTCAGTCACTCATCCTTCAGGTTACCAATGGTTGTTCCTACAATCAGTGTACCTTTTGCGAAATGTATACCGCACCACAAAAGAAATTTAGGCCAAAACCGGAAGCAGATGTGCTGGCAGATATCGATAAGGTGTCTCAAATAGCTGTTCGGAAAGTGTTTTTAGCCGATGGTGATGCCATGGTGCTTTCACCCCGTCGTCTTGTTACCATTTTAACGGCAATTAAAGAGCGCATGCCCCAGGTGCAAAGAGTGTCAGCGTATTGTTTGCCCAGTAACATCAAGAAAAAAACAGTTGAAGAATTGAAGCAGCTGCGCGAGCTAGGTTTAGCAATGGTGTATGTTGGGTGTGAATCTGGCGATGATGAAGTATTGAGTTTTGTAAATAAGGGGGAAACCTATGAATCCTCAAAAGCGGCTTTGCTTAAACTTAAGCAGGCAGGAATTAAATCGTCGGTCATGATTTTAAATGGCTTGGGTGGACGGCATTATTCTCATCAGCATGCGCTGAATTCAGCAAGGTTAATGAGCGAAACTCAGCCTGAGTATCTTTCAACTTTGGTGGTTTCATTTCCTCAAGGTGAGCAACGTTTTCGTTCAGGTTTTAATGGTGGTTTCGAACCTCTGTCGCAATTGGAGTTGTTTCAGGAAATTCGAACACTCATTGAAAACCTTGAACTGGAAAAAACCATTTTCCGATCAGATCATGCTTCTAATTATTTGGTATTAAAAGGCATATTGGGTAAGGATAAGCAAAAGATGTTAGACACGGTGGATACCGCAATACATCAACCAGGCCGCATTCCTTTGCGGCCTGAATGGATGCGAGGACTATAGCTTGCTTGCATTATTATCTATAGCCATTAGCAATTGTTTTACGCTGGGGCGGGTTTTATAGTCTTTAGCGCTATGGGCCCAAACTACAACGCCCTTCTTGTTAATCAAAAATACAGAAGCAACAGCAAATTTATGATGCTTCTTTCCGCTCCATTGTTCTATATCAATACCGTATTCCTTATATTTCGGGATCAGGGCTTTATCTAATTCCATAGTGACATGGAATAATTCGTGTACAACTAAATCAGGGTCTGATAATACGGGAAAGGGTATTTCATAGGTACGTGATGCCAACGCAGCGGCTTCAGGTTTGTCCACACTTATAAGAACCGGTAATACAGATCGTTGTTTGAAGTCCGCAAAGGATTCAGTGAGTTGGCGAATCTGACGATTACAATAAGGACACCAGCCACCCCGGTAAAACACAACCATAAGCGGTCCGTTGGATTTAAGAGAATCAAAACTAACCTTTTTTCCTAAATGATTGCGTGTTGTAAAGCTGGGAACTTTGGTTCCTACGGTCAGACCAACTCCATCGTCCAGAGTACCAAGGTTATTGGTATTGGTAACATTTAGATCGGGTAGTTGGGCCGGGATACTAAGTTGATTGGCAAAAGTAAAACTTGAGCAGAAAAGAAGAATCAAGCCAAGGGATGCTGTGAATGACCGCATAACACACTCCTTTGTGGAAAAATATTCAAGCAAAAAGCAGACGGTTGTGGCAGTAATCTACGTGGTTTTGTAAAAGACTATATTAATCTTAGCCCCGATTACAACTAGTTCTGTAGCCTTATGGACAGCAAGCACTTTTTAACCAATGTCTGGTAAGTTGTCCGCAACTTCTTGGAAAGTATGATTATTTGTTAGTGCGTCTACTACTTCGGATAGTGGCTCTGCCCATATCTCGGCTAAGTCTGCTTCCCCAGCAGTAATAATCGGAAAAGCTAATTTTTCTTCCGGTGGGCAAAACTGTGCGTTAACGCCTTCATTGTTTCCTCTTGCATCAATGCGATACCAGCCAAATGGTTCCAGGTAAACGGCATTAAGTCCATGTAGGCAAAACGGTGGAACATCGGTGATGGTTAATCGCTGATAACACAAACCAGCAGGAATATGGTTGGCACGAAGAAGAGCAGCTAATAAGTGGCTCTTGGCATAGCAGTATCCTGTGCCGTGCTTAAGCACATCAGAGGCTTTGCACGTAACGGGATTTTGCTGGTAATCCCAGCTGTGCTTTATCTTGTCCCGCACAAACTCAAAACAAATTTTGGCAATTTCCACTTTATCTTGAGTGTTTTGGCTTAACGATCTGGCTTGTTCCAAAACAATGGGATTGCTCCAGTCAATATAAGTAGAAGAATCCAGATAGGTTTTTAGGGACGGCTCAACGGCGTGCATAACGGTATTAATAATAAATTCCCCTGTGGTCGCAGCTAGAAATCCC
>JBFKSL010000612.1:0-2746 GCA_041626995.1 Ketobacter sp.
GCAGGTGGTAATAATCTTGTTGTGATATTTTAGTGTTGTGGGGTCTACTTGGTATGGCTATTAAGAGGTTACAAGGTTATAACCACAGAGCTCCACAGCCAGATCATCGTTGCCCAAGCAACACCATTCATAAGAAAAAGAAATTGTGGTGAAAACATCGCACCTTCCCCCAAGATAGGTGATTCCAATTCAATGATTGTTTAGCAAGTACTGCACCAGTATGAAAAGGTGCTTGTTATTTAAGGGAGAATTACGAAATCGGCAAATTGAGATGAGAAAAATTAGTTAAAAATTTCGACTCATTACGGTAGACGTTTTTGCTGTGAGGCGTCTAGGGTGTACCCTAGGTAGACAGCTTATAGAAGAAAAAGGGAGAGCTGCATGAGGTGCACGCTAACTCACATTGCTCTACATGTGGTGGATATGGATGCCAGCATTGATTTTTATCAGCGCTATTGCAATATGCATATTATTCATCAGCGCGATGAAGGCCATATTTGTTGGATGGCAGAGCATGGTAGAGAACAGGAAATGATTTTTGTGTTGATGGCGGGCGGTAGCCCCGTTCAACATGCTGATAAGGATTATGCGCATTTGGGTTTCGCTTTGTCTAGCCGGGAGGCGGTGAACCAGATTGCAGAAATAGCTGAACAAGAAGGCATATTGATTTGGCCGCCAAATGAAGATCCATTTCCGGTGGGTTACTATTGTGGCGTCAAAGATCCATCGGGTAATTTTGTGGAGTTCAGTTACGGTCAACCTTTAGGGCCAGGTGCGGAAGAAAATAGCTAATGGAGCCCAATCCGTTTGCCTATTTCGAAAAAGATTCCATTTTACATATGGGGTTAACCCCTATTAGTGATCACCAGTGGATCGCACCATTTAGCGCACGGCAATATCAAAAATTTCGTGATCATAAGCTAAATCTTATAAGCCAAGACCATGATTTGGTGGTGGCGGATGATCAATCCCTCTTTGCTTTGGTTGAATTAAGGCAAGCCTTGGCAAAGCATCTACACCAGCATCATGGGGACATAATCAAGCAATGTGAGATTCCTGTTGATGGAATTCAAGATCGTCACGCGAAGCAGTTGCTGTCAAAAATAGCACTGTGGATTCCTGATGATATTTGCGTGTTGCAACCTGGGTTAAACCAAGAGGAATATGTTCTAACTGCAGCAGCAGTACTTAGCCCCAGCCTATGGTCAGCAAAAGAAAAGTTTATGCGACCAATAACGGAGGTTCATGGGCCGGTTCCGAGCTTTTCGTCAAAGCTGGGCGCTTCTGTTAATCGGTTCTTTCATCATATTAAACCTGGGCGCCCGGTGGTGAGGTTTAACTGGTCGTTGCAGGCAGATCAAACGCTAAATCGACAACCTTTAACCGAACCACGAATTCAGGAAGACACGCCACTGTATTATAGAAGTGAGCGACAAACATTATTGCGCTTGGCAGATTCCAAGGCAGTGGCATTTTTTATTCGAACCGAGATATATGAGTTGTCAGAATTGGCTGTTGTGTCCGGAAATAAGGTGAGTTTGGAGCAATTTTTACAACATGTAGATGCGTTAGACGAGAGCGAAAGACAGTATAAGGGGTTGGATAAATTGCAGGTGGCTCTGGGAAAATATCGCTAGATAATGGTGTTTTATCTAAAGAAAAAGTAAGTGCGTGGCCAGCTTAAAACCGGCCACGCTACCGCGCTTAAACAGTTTGCAGCGCATTCTCCAGTGTTGCAACGGTACGGTCGATGTTTTGCAATTTGTCCAAACCGAATAAACCGATACGGAAGGTTTTAAAATCTGCGGGTTCATCGCATTGCAAGGGCACGCCTGCGGCCACTTGCAGACCTTGGGCCAAAAAGGGTTTGCCCATTTTCATGTCATCGTCTTGTGTGTAAAACACGGCAACACCGGGTGCGCCAAAACCATCGGCAGCCACGCTTTGATAGCCGTGCCGGGCAAACAGGTCACGCACTTTGCTGCCCAATTCCAATTGTTTTTGTTTTAGGCTTTCAAAGCCTAGTGTTTCCGTTTCCTTCATGGTGTCGCGGAATTTTTTTAGAGCATCCGTAGGCATGGTGGCGTGATAGGCGTGGCCGCCGTTTTCGTAGGCTTCCATAATCCAGCGCCATTTACCCAGATCACAGGCAAAGCTGCTGCTTTGGGTTTCCCCTAGCTTGTTGTGAGCCTGTTCGCTCAGCATCACAAGGCCGCTACAGGGCGATGCGCTCCAGCCTTTCTGTGGCGCGGAAATCAGAATGTCTACATTGTTAGCCTGCATGTCCACCCATACGGTGCCAGAGGCAATACAGTCCAAAACAAACATGCCACCCACTTCGTGTACGGCTTCGCCAATGGCTTTGATGTAATCATCGGGCAGCATAATGCCAGAAGCGGTTTCCACATGGGGCGCAAATACTAGATCGGGCTTTTCGGATCTGATGGTTGCCACCACATCATCAATAGCAGCTGGAGCAAAGGGTGCCTGATTATCGGTGCTGGTTTGGCTGGCCATAAGTACTTGGCAGGATTCTGGGATTTGCCCCGCTTCAAAAATTTGTGACCAGCGGAAGCTGAACCAGCCATTGCGAATCACCAGGCATTTTTTGTTGTGGGCAAACTGGCGTGCTACTGCCTCCATGGCGTAGGTGCCGCCGCCAGGGACAACGGTTACGGAGTGCGCGTTGTATACACCTTTTAGAGTGCTGGATATATCTAGCATTACCTGCTGGAATTGCTGGGAC
>JBFKSL010000613.1:0-2743 GCA_041626995.1 Ketobacter sp.
CCTTGACCGAAAAACTTATGCCCTTTAGTAAATCTTCCGTCGAAGACGGATATCGAAATGAAAGATTCCTAACCTCAACAGAACCGTCAATTCCATCCACCTCATAAGTACCACTGTCTTTCTCTTCTGGCTCATCCAAAACTTCAAAGATCAACTCAGCTCCAACCAACCCCTTTTGTATTGTCACAGTCACCCCACTTAACTGCCGCAAAGGTTTAGGCACTAGCGCAACCGCAGTCAAATACCCAACCAACTCCCCTGTTGTATTGACTGATAAAATCGCAGGATCTAAAAGCAAAAATATGATTACGGATACTGCTACTGAAATAACCAATTGTGAAAGTGGCGAGAACACCGCTTGCACTCTGCGAATCTTCATCTGAGCTTTAAAGGCTTGAACAATTGCGCTCTCATAACGGCTCTTTTCGTAATATTCTGCTCCAAAGCCACGCACTACTCCATAGTTACTAATTGTTTCTTTTGAAACCTGCATTGCCTTGCCCATTACCCCTTCATTCTTACGCGCTATCTGCCGGAACTTTTTTGAGGTATATCTAACCATGTATGCAAGAAGCGGTGCCACGCATAAGAAAACCAACGACAACTTCCAATTTAGATAAAACACATAACCCAATAGCGCAATTATGGTGAATCCTTCTCGGATTATTGTTTTAAGCGCATTGGTTATTGCACCACGAATGCTGTTCACTCCACCACTTATACGATGCAACAACTGGCCTTGAGTAATGCCGTCATAATACCGTGCGGGTAGCACCATTAATTTATCAAAAACTTCCAAACGCACATTTTTAATTACGCTAGCACCGACATAGTCATTAAAGTAAGTTCCTAAAAAGACACCTACCCCCCTTACTAAAAACACCCCAACAGCTATAACAGGCAACGTCCAGCGCGCTTCTGAATTCTTACTTTCAATTGCCTCTATAATCAATTCCATTATCTTTGCCAACATAGGCTGAGAAGCAGCAAAAATAACAAATCCAAGGATACTAAGGCTAAACGCCCCCATTAATCCCTTCAAATATCTCAATAGCCTTAAGTAGGTTTTAAGACTTCTAGCTGATGTATCTTCTGGCATGATTAACTAAACCCTAAAACATCAGAGCGACATATTAAGCCGCCCCTTAACATAAATATACTTAAAAGCCAAGTTTCACACTGGCACCCATAATTTGCTAGTTACCCAATGTCCGCTATCACACGACAGTATTGCGAAAGCACAGCTTTCCAGCTCAATTCTTGCTTGGCATGATTCCAAGATGCATCACTCATTGTTTTTCGTTTGGAATTGTCCTGTAGTAACTCAATCAATGCACCAGAAATTGCTTCTGCATCGGCTTGAGGAACAACCATTCCACTTACTCCATCGACAACCATTTCGGAAGCACCTCCAGCATCAGTCGCCACAACCGGCAATCCTCGCCCTTGCGCCTCACAAATACTACGACCCATGGTTTCAGTATGGATATAACGAAATCCATTCATAACTCGTTCCACATCCTTAGAGGTAGACAAGTAGATATCTGACACATTGTAGTAATCAACTACACGGGACGGATCTACTTTCCCAACAAAGCGGCAATACTGCTCAACCCCCAACCGTTGAGCTTGTTGCTTCAATTTTTCCTCCAATACACCCTGCCCAACCAGTACAAATAGTGGATTGAAGCCTTGCTGAACAACTCTAAAAAGTGCGTCTAGAGCATCTTCAATCCCTTTAAAGTCCACCAATCTACCACATGTGAGAATAATTGGGCGATCATCAGGCAAGCCCAACACAACACGATCTACCATTCTATTTGATTGAATTTCACAGCCACCTTTCACAACCTCCAAAACAGATGCAGGAACTCCCACCTCAACCGCACGTGAAAAGCTGTAGTTACTGTTAACAAAAAGGCGATCAAGTTTAGAAAGCGCATCACAGAATTCATTCTCATTAGATGAACTTTTTTGCAAAAACGAAAGGTCATTTCCACCGGAGCGAGCTACTTGCCCATAACCAGCTTTCCGTAACTGTCCATAGGATTTATATAAATCCAAGCTGTTGTGATATATCACCGTTTCACTGGGCTCATACCCCAAACCAACTAATAGCTTTTGCAGCTTGGAAAATTCGCGAAGAGTCTTCTTTTTTGCTAGCAGAACATTGAACTCTACATCGCCATATTTCAACGGAGTCTCTTTTTTTAGTAGGAATTTTTTCTTTGTGGCAGTTACAACAGAAAACCGAAATGGAGTATTCTTTTGAAGATAGCGGATTAAATGGTAGGCATTTGTTTCAACCCCTCCAACATGAAAAGGCGGAAGCGTTTGCGAATATACAATGACATTTTTAATGGGCAAATCAACGTCCCTCAGCTGTCTATAGTTTTATAACTATCTACACCAACACCAAACACTCCGGCAAAAACCCCAGCAGAACGGCAAGCTTTAAGCCAGAACCGATTGCGCAAAACTTTTTTAGCAAACACAATCATGACAACTGCCTTTATAGTTTCAACCAAAACTTGGAGCAATGCGGAGATCAGTATACTGGCTTTTGCTCGCCCATTTTTTTGTTTTCGCCAAGCCTCAGTTATACCCGCTCGATATTTACGTTTCGCCATCCAGGTTAACGTAGCCCTGCTGGCAGGAATGGTTTCCTTAACCAGCGCCTCGGTACATTCGAAAATGTCCACTCCTTTGGCCTTTGCTTCTGTGAAGAAAATCGTATCAGTAC
>JBFKSL010000614.1:0-2741 GCA_041626995.1 Ketobacter sp.
CGATTTTTGCCAGTGGCAATGCTTTCCCGGTGGCAGAAGATGAAATCGACCCCATGGGTTTAACCGGCGAACGCCACAAGAAGCCGGTGATTATTGCCGTGCAAGGTTACTGTTTTACCTGGGGCGTGGAAATTCTGTTAAACACCGAGATCCGCGTAGCCGCCAGTGATACTCAATTCCAAATGCTGGAAGTACAGCGTGGAATTTACCCTTGCGGTGGCGCCACCATGCGCTTACCACGAGAAGTAGGGTGGGCTAACTCTCAAAAAGTTTTGCTAACCGGTAACCGCTGGAGTGCAGAAGAAGCTTATCGTTGGGGCATGGTGCAGGAGTTGGTTGAACCCGGCCAGCAGTTTGAAAAAGCCATGGAAATTGCTCGGGATGTTGCTAAAGCCGCACCATTAGGGGTTCAAGGTTCTCTTGCGGCTTCACGCTTTAGTGAAGCGCACTACCATGACCAGGATGCCACGGTTAAGCAGTTTATGCAGGATCTGAAACCGATTATGGACAGTGAAGATTCCAAAGAGGGCGTGCTTTCTTTTATGGAGCGCCGAGAAGCAGTATTTAAAGGTCGCTAAAACTCAAAGCGCCCCGATACTTGCGGGGCGCTTTTGTTCTATTTCAACTTTCTGAAAAGATTTTGCAAATTCACTCACTAACGTTAGCGGCCAACCCTGATTTTCCAATCACATTGTTCATAGCCAGACGTTCCTGTACATGATAAGCAGCACCTAGGATGTTGGTTTGCTCGTACATACTTTCCATAGTGACCGTGATCACCACCGGAACAAAGTGACCTTTCTGGAACTGACTCAAGCCCATTTTAGCGTATTCCCAATTACTATTGAGTTGTGACATTAATTGGGCAGGCACGTTGCCTTGCTCACCATCCTGACGAATAGCCACCATTCCGTCTTCGTAAGCAACGATGGCATATTCCAATTCACGAGTCATCCAGGTTTGCGCTATACCCAAGTACTGCGCCACATAGTAAGCACCAATACGTTCAGACAGCATGCTTTGCTGCATGGCCAGGTCAATGCTGTCGCCATAGGATTGAGGCAAGCGGGTTTTCCACTCTCTTACCAGGGCATCGGCCTGATACAACAGATCATTGGCATTTTCCAATACGTTTTCTACGTTGGCTTTTGCAGGCTTAGATTCCGCCAGCTCACGAAACGTTTTCCACTCACTCTTTATTTTATTGATGCGGTTATGCAATTTTGAGTTAGGAGAATTCAGTTCCAGTTGGGAAAGAATATGATCGAATTCGGCAATGGATTGATCCAGATCCAGCTTGGCGGCTTCAGCATCCACACCGGCGGCCATTTGAGTGTAAGCCTTGGCGATTCGCATACTCAGAACACGCTGCCAGGCAGACTGATTGACTGCATCCAAATCACTTAAACTGCGGGCGCCCGCCCAAGTGGTACTGAATGCCACTAAGATTGCCAATACGATCCTGCTGTTGAATATCATTTTGAGTACCTGAGCCATGACTACTAATCCTTCAATACATTTCCCGACTTCACGGTTACAACGTTTCCCATAACAAGATGTAACAATATGCAGTGTAGGCGGTGATTTAAATTCGTCTGGAGCAACCAGCTTGGATTGTGAAAAATTCCCATGTTTTATGTCAAAATCGGTAATTTCGCTCACTTTACGTAGGTAATTTCGCACATCTGTGCAAGGTTTTGTTTAAGTAGCAGGCAACAAAGGTCAATGATTAGACAATGGATTCAAGCAAGCAATTGCTTGGTTTATTGATGAGATACCGCCTCAATATGCTCTATCATCAGCTGGGGAGATTGCACCCCACGAAACTCATTTACATCCAGGCGGTAAGCAAGATAAACACGCTGAGCTTTATTATTGGGCCATTGTTTAAGATCCACATTGAAAGAAATGGCGTCTAACACGCGCTTACTGCGGGGCAACCCCAGGCTTAGCTTAAGGTGTTTTTCCCCCACAATGCGCTGATCCAGCACTTCGAACTCGCCATCGAACAATGGCTCAGGAAAGCCCTGACCCCAGGGACCTGCATCGCGCAACAATTTAGCCACGGGGAGATCCAAATCCGTTTCCGGCAGTTCACCATCGCTGTGCAACTCACCGGTGAGGTCATCATCCTTTAGCAGACGCCGCGCTTCTTCATCAAAAGCACGCTGAAAGTCTTCGTAATTTTCCAGTTTAATGCTTAAACCGGCCGCCATGGCATGGCCGCCAAATTTAGCAATCAAACCTGGATTGCGGCTGGCCACCGCATCCAAAGCATCACGAATATGAAAGCCGGGGATAGAGCGAGCCGAGCCTTTAATTTCACCACTATCCGCATTGGCGAAAGCGATGGTGGGCCGATGAAAGCGCTCTTTAATGCGAGACGCTAAAATACCCACCACGCCTTGATGCCAATCTTTTTTATACAGACATAACCCCCAGGGCATAGTGGTCAGGTTTTCAAAGTGTAAATGATTAAGGGCCGCCAAGGCCTGCTGCTGCATATCACCTTCGATGCTACGTCGCTCATGATTAAGCTCATCCAGCTCGGTGGCCATGGCGTTGGCCAAACGCTCATCATCAACCAGTAGGCACTCTATACCCATGGACATATCGGTTAGACGTCCCGCCGCATTCAATCGTGGCCCAACAGCAAAACCCAAATCTGCCGCCACTAAATTGGGCAGCTTACGATTAGCTACAGCCACCAATGCTTTAATCCCCGGGCGGCACCGGCCAGC
>JBFKSL010000615.1:0-2737 GCA_041626995.1 Ketobacter sp.
CGGGCGGGCTTGGATTATCACGAGTGGGCCAACGTGTTAATTCACGACAGCTTTGATCAATTTATAGACAAAACCAACCCGAAACACTGCTATGCAATTTCCACTAAAGGTAAACAGCATTACCACCAAATTCAGTATCAAGACGGTGACGCCATTGTAATGGGGCCGGAAACTCGCGGCCTGCCAGAGGACGTTCGCGAGCATAATCAGGTCACGGCTTGTATTCGCATTCCCATGAAAGCAAACAGCCGCAGCTTAAATCTTTCCAACGCCACCGCCATCGTTGCCTATGAAGCTTGGCGCCAACTGAATTTTAGCGACTCCATATAGATCGTCATATGATTGTGCCATACTGAAAAGATGCGCTTTGGAAGTGGGGAACACGTTTGAAAACCATTGCATTTTTCAACATGAAAGGGGGCGTTGGGAAAACCTCTTCGGCAGTAAATATTGCCTTCCTGGCGGCCCGCGATCAACTGCACACCATCTTATGGGATCTGGATGCTCAAGGTTGTGCTTCCTGGTATTTGGGTATTGATGATGACGCTCCCCACAAAGCCATTCGAGTATTAAAAGGCAAAACCCCCGTAGGTAAGCTAAGAATTGCAACGCCTTATGAAAACCTGGAAGTGATTCCTGCCGACTTAAGCTTAAGAAAAGTGGAATCTTTATTGCTGGATCAAAAGCACAATAAAACCCTGCTAAGCAAATTGGCGGAGCATCTTAGCGAGCGCAACAAGCTGCTGATTTTTGACTGTGCTCCCAACCTTTCCAAGTTGTCAGAAAGTATTTTAAGCAGTTCGGATTTAATCGTGGTGCCCATGCTGCCTTCGCCGCTTTCTTTGAGGGCCTATTCCCAACTGAAAGAGTTTATGCGTAGCAAGAAACAATGGAAAAAGGTGAAGCTACAACCTATTTTCACCATGGTGGATCGGCGTAGAAAAATTCATAACGATGTGATTGATCAGGCCAAATCCATTATCGATGAAGACGACCCTATCGTGATTCCCTATGCCAGTGAGCTGGAAAAGATGGGCACCCATAGAGCGCCCTTACCGGTTTTTTCGAGCAATAGCAAAGCGACTCAAGCCTATCAGTATTGCTGGCAGGCTCTAAAAAGCCGCTATGATTTAAACTAAAACTTAAAGCTCGAAGTTCACGCCACCGCTGATTTGATAAGCATCCAGGTTTTCGTAGCCACTGATAAATTGCACCGACAGGAACGACGATAGCCCACCCTTCATTACGAACACCGCACCCAGATCGTATTGAAAAAACAGATCATCTTCCGTTTCAGGGGTAAGGCTGAACTCACTACTGGAACCCCCATCACCTGCCAATTTGAAAGATACCGGCTCATATTCACTGGCTGATTCACTCATCATACTGATTTTAAAGCTGGGCAAAAACACCCCCCAGCTGGTACTCCAGGCATAAGTCACATCGGCACCCAGGCTGGTGGTAAGCTGGTCCAGATCCTGATCACCCACTTCCATCGCCCACGGGTTGCTGCCATCTTCGGTATAACCATCCACCGATGTGGTTAAGTAATCCAAACGCAGGAAGGGGCGGCCTGTCCACGACCCATAGTTGTAAGACCAATCAATTTGAGTGCTGAGATTGAACTGATCGCTATCGGTGTCAGCCGAGATGGTAGAAGTGGTTGGGAATGTCATGTTTCTGGCCATGGAGATATCGCCCATGGCATAGCCGAACTGCACATCCCAGGTGAAGCCGTCGAAGAACCAGGAAAAGTAACCGGTAAGATTATAGAAGTCCGATTCCAAGTCACCGGCGTTGTCATCATAGTCGATTTCTTGCGTGGTCCAATCCAGCGCGGCGCCCACATGCATGGCCTCGTTCAAGCGGTAATCCAAACCGGCGGTGATTCCATAAGCATCGGATTCATAACCGGACTCCAAACTGGTTTGATCATGTTCAGCACGATCAATATGCACAGAACCAAACAAGGCCCATGGTGAGACCTGGTCAGAGCTGGCGGCATCACCTTTGTAGCTCTGCATGGGCACGACCTGACCATTCAACACCACAAAAGAAGGATTGATACCTTGGCGTAGTAACGACTGCGATGAGTAAACACGGGAGGTTTGGCCTCGGCTTTGTTCTGACATCATACGGCGCTGCATGAGCACTTCTTCTGGAGTGATTTCGGCGACAACTTGTTGAACTTCACTTATTGAGCCAGAAGCGGCCAAACCTGCTAACTGGAAACAGGCTTCATTAAGACCGGAACTGAGGTCACTGTGGTTATCGCCGAAACAAACGTCGTCCAGCATGGCCGCTGTATCTTTGGCGGAGCCTTCCTTGATGATTTGTGACTCAATTGGGCCTTCCAACTCACCGCTTCCAGTACTCGAAGCATCCAGCACCCTTACGGTTACCAAAACCCCACCATATTCCACTCCCTCATCATCCGCAGGGTAGTAAACAAAGCTATCATCACCGGTAAATTCAACGTTATCCATTGTATAAACCAGCTGATTACCATCATTACTTGCTACCACGGATCCGTACCCATCGGAGGTGCGCTGCCAATCAAATATGGTCAAGCCAGTTGTATTAGACTGGTCATTAGACAACACATCGATGGTGACGGAGATGGGGGTTCCATCGCTATTCTGTTGAACCGTTACCACATCCGGTTGTGCCTGAACAGCACCATAAGTGGCTTCCGACACAGCAGCAGCCAACAGCAATAGAGGAACGCCATGAAAAA
>JBFKSL010000616.1:0-2710 GCA_041626995.1 Ketobacter sp.
CAACAACTGGAAGCGCTATCCAAACAGGATGTGCTACACACCACCAGCAATAAAACCGGCCTGCGCTTTAAACACGGTATCACTCGTGAAGTGTGTTACGAACAAATCAGTTTGCGCGAACGCCAGCAGCTGCATCAGCGCGCCTGTAAAATTTTAGAAAGCAAAGCCAAGCAGGGCACGGAACAATATATTGAACTGTTAGCCTACCACTACGCAGGCACTACCAATCAGTTACAAGCCGGTTTATATGCGGAAATGGCGGGCGACAAAGCCAAGTCCACACTGGCATTGGATCGTGCCGATGAACAATATCGCCGTGCACTAAAAGCTCTCGATCCTACCACCTGCGAAGGCAGCGATTACGCCCACTGGAAACGTATTATTTTAAAATACGCATGGGTTAGTATTTACGATCCCTTGCCAGCGCAATTTGAAGCATTTGAGCAAGCACGATCGCTGGCTCAAACCTACAACGATCAAGTGGGCATTGCTCAGTCGGAATATTGGATGGCCTATCTATGCTACACCTTGGGTCGCCCCAAGCCCGCCATAGAACACTGCCAGCAGGCGATTCAGGTAGCGCAACAATTAGGTATCGATTCTTTGTTGGTGGAAGTGCATACGCTGTTGGGTCAGGCCTATGGTTCAGCTTCGCAATACGACGACGCATTAGCGTTACTTAACCAAACTTCCCAGCAGAAAAACCAATACAAGCAGGCATCAAAAGCAAAAAGCAACGGCCCCAGCATCAGCACTGCATTTTCCCTGGCGTGCAAGGGCATGGTCTTGGGTGACCAAGGCAATTTTGATGCAGGCTTTGAATGCTGCGAGCAGGCCAAGCAGATGCTGGAAGGCAGCAACCACCAAGTGGAAGCCTCTATCTTAGGCATGTATTCCCTGGTGAAGCTTTGGCATGGTAACTGGGAAGAAGGCAAACAATTTGCCGACCGTGCCCAGGAAATAGCCCAAAGCACCAGCAATTCCTTTATCTATTCTATCTATCGCGCCATTGTTTGTTATTCCAGTTGGCGCTTAAGCCACGACGATAGAATTGTGCGAACCATGATCTCCAACGCTCGCGGCTGGGAGATGCGCGGCAAAATGCTCTATGGCTCATTAAACTATGGCTGGCTGGCAGAAATTCTGGCCAACAATGGTGATCGACGCCAAGCCCGAAAATTTGCTGCTCGCGGCATAATGCGCGCCCGCAAAGGTGACCAACTGGGCGAAGCCATGGCCTACCGCGCTCTGGCTAAACTGGCCCAGGAGCAGAACGCCCGCTTTGAAGTTGAACGCTATATGCAATTGGCGGAAGACTGCGCCAACAGCCGACAATCACGTCACGAACGGGCCAACAATCATCTACTATTGGCCAAACTGGCCAGCAACAATCACCAATTTGATAAGATGGAATACTACCTGGATCAAGCCAGGCGTGCCTATGAGGATATGGGCATGAGCTGGCATATGGAACAGGCGATCCTGCTGTCGTCAGAACACCCTATGTCTGCATAACTGCCCTAATTGGACGCGCCATAAGGGCCAACATAGTTCACCGCTTCATGCTGACTGATTTTCTTCAGCAGCTGAAACGCTGCATCCCCTTCGGGGTTCTTAATCACAAAAGAACAATCGTTAGCGGTAACCTCAAATTCCTCCACACCAAAACTCAGAAAAAAGTTTTTAACCGCAACGGGCGCCATCTTTTCTTTAAAAACCACCACCAATTTTCGACTAGCAAAAGGGTGCTGAATTCGTTGTTCGTTATCCAGATCGGGCACAGAGCTGGCAAAACATTCTTTCAACACATCAAGGTCTTTTTTGGTCATCATGAGAGAGTTAACTCCAGTCACAATCTAATACTCCTTAACATCGCTCTGGTTTCATCCGTTGTTGTTCAATTTGTTAAAACCAGATAGTCTAACTCTGAAACATACCTGCGCTTACTATCTAGCATGGCGAGAACATGAGCCAAAATCAGTGGGAAAACTCACAGCAACAATAGAAACTTTGCTCCACACTATGGTTATATAATCATCATAATTAGTGGCTAGGGGCCACCCCATGACCAATACAGTTCAGCGTTTATCACAACTCAATGTCTTTTCGGGCCTGCAAAACAATGAGTTAGAGCAGATAGCCCCACTGTTTATTCAGCAAAGCTTTGAAAAGGGAAAAACCCTTATTGGGCAAAGGGATAACTCCTCCTCCGTGTATTTTTTATGTGAAGGCAGGGCGCGTGCCACCATGTACAGCCCCTCTGGCAAGGAAGTGTCTTATCAGGAACTGAAAGCAGGTGAAATGTTTGGCGAGATAGCTGCCCTCGACAACCTGCCTCGCTCTACTCATGTAATCTCCCTGAGTAAAGGTGAAGTGCTGGTATTATCAGGAGATGACTTTAACAAGTTACTAATGGATCACCCGCTGATTGCCCGCGCGGTGCTGATGAAAATGGTGGGGCTGGTGCGATTTTTATGTGATCGTATTTTTGAGTACTCCACCATGAATGTGGGCGGTCGAGTGCGCGCGGAATTGGTTCGTTTAGCGAAGCAACAAACGTCCGTAAACGGCAACCCCGTGGTAATCGAAAACATGCCCACCCATGAAGAACTGGCTGGTAGATTGGCCACTCACCGAGAAGCCATTACCCGAGAGCTGGGGCAACTGGAAAAGAGCGGAGTCATTGTGAAGGAACGCAGCAAAATCACCA
>JBFKSL010000617.1:0-2704 GCA_041626995.1 Ketobacter sp.
ACTAAATCCCACTCATACGCTCACGTCATTAACCTGGGTAATGCTTTGCACTAATACACTAATCACATACCGGAAGGATTCTGATACAAATGAGCAACGCACGCCCTCTTCGACCTCACCTTCTAAAGAGTCCTTCTCAAGCTATTTGTGCGGCACTCCCCCACTCTTTTCTGGAAAGAGCCCTTCACATAAACTTTGAATGAGAAAATCGTAAATAGATTGCTGTTATTTACGCTTATCACTAGTCGGTTGAGCCTTGCGTTGCTCGGCATACATTTGCCCTCTGTCATACCAACAAGGACTATAACTCCTTTTATTTCTCCGCACTTCTCGGCTGATAGAACTAGAAGGTCGGTTAATGCGTCCTGCTATTAAAATAAATATGAAACATCGTGAATTCCTGATATTTAAGTTGTGGCAATTTAAATTTACCATGTGTCTTTTTAGGTTTATTTTGTGTTGCACTGCAACTTAAATTCACCTATCCTTATTCCATATACTAATGTCGTAATACATGGAAGTGCTACCCACCTATGTACTATGTAATGCATGGACAATAGCTTCCCTCTTATTTAATACGGCTAGATTTAAAACCAAGTATCGAGAGAACATCAATGAATAAGGATGCTTTAGATTATCCTCACATGGCTTCGCAAAACCCTAATTGGGTTTTAGCAGGTTATATTGCGGCTACTCACAAGGGTATCAATTCTTCTAACATTATCGGTACGATGGCGAGCTACGTGGGCGATGGCAATTTTCATGCCGTTGCCATGCTTGACCCGGATAGCATGCTCAACCCCGGGAAGATTTTCACACCGACCAACAATTTAAAAGGCCCCCTTCAGTGACAGAGACAAAAACAGAGCATCTATCGGATGTGGAATTAGCGCTATTTAAAACGCACCCTCACGTGCGCACATCCCTTGAACAGTTCGACGCGGATTTCGTGAATGCCGTTATGGGTTTGCTAGCCACGGTACCTGAAACAGGCCGGCAAGTGCCAGCAGGGCAATCGGCAGCGTTGCTTGTTGAACTTGAGAAGGAGAATGACAATGGCAAATGACCTAGCCTTTGCCGATCTAACCGTGCTTCGTGGCATGCTTGAAGAAGCGGAAGTTTCTTCTGCCGAGGCGGTAAAAGCGTGTCTGGAACAGATATCAACCCACGGAGAGCGCGTGAATGCGTTCACCGAAGTTTTTGCCGACGATGCTCTTGCTCAGGCCGAAAATGCCGACCAGATGCGCAGCAAGGGGCAGATCTCTGGGCCGCTGCACGGTGTGCCCATTGCCGTAAAGGACTTGTTGGACATTGCTGGGCGAGTAAATACCGGCGGCACGCAATGCTGGAAAAATGCCCCGCCCGCAGTAAAATCAGCGCCAGCAGTGGCCGCTTTGGAGAAGGCAGGCGCGATAGTTATAGGTAAGACAAACCTTGACGAATTGGCCTTCGGCGTCGCGTCGCAAAACGAACATTTCGGCTTCGTAAATAACCCATGGGGCGAAAATCTGATCCCCGGCGGATCGAGCGGAGGCAGCGCGGCGGCGCTTGCTGCAGGTATGGCTTATGCCACTCTGGGAACTGATACTGGTGGTTCGGTTCGTATTCCGGCGGCCGTTACCGCGACTTCAGCTTTGAAAGTCACAACTGGGTTGGTTTCTACCGAGGGTGCCTTTGCGGTTTCTGGCACTCTGGATTCAGTTGGCCCAATGGCTCGCTCGGTCAGGGATCTGGAGGTCATGCTTGACCTCCTCGAACAAACAAGCGCCTTAAGATCGAAGCCTGCCACACTTGCAAAAAATGGAGTGTCCGGCCTGCGACTCGGCATTGAAGAACATCACTTCTTCAATCAATCGCGTATGTCTGCCGAATGCCAAACTGTGATGAACAGCGTTCTAAGCAACCTGGAACTCGCCGGCATAGAGCTTGTGCCGGTCAAGCTCCCATCCATTGGCTATGCTGAAGCCGCCCAAAAAGCGATCGTACTGGCCGAGGCCGCGAATTACCATTCAGGCGACTTGCGAAAGTTTCGCCCACAATATGGTTCGATCATCAAACCTAATCTAGCGCTGGGCGATGCGGTGCTGGCAGGCGATTATCTGAAAGCGATGGATTTCCGCTTCATACTGGCGCGTGAATTCGCTGCCGCTTTTGAAGATGTAGACTTTCTGTTGACACCGGGCGTTCCCTTTGCCCCTACCACTCATGATATCGAAAATTATGTTTGGCCCGATGGTTCTAGCGACCATATTTTCGACGCTGTCTGGAGGAACTTCTTCCCGACAAACCTTGTCGGCCTACCAGGTCTTGCCTTGCCATGCGGGCTTTCTGATTCTGGTACTCCTATTGGTTTGCAATTGATTGCGCCGGCCCTGTGTGAGCGAGATCTTTTGGCGGCTGGAACGGCGCTGGCCCACGAGTTCGATTGGCAATTTCGCGCACCTGGAGTTTGAGGTATCGCCATACGAGGCTAACACAACGTTACTAATGGTAGAGCTGGCACTTAAAAGTGCTCCTCAAGTGATTAAAACGGATGCGACCAATTTAAGGCTATAGCGGCAGATAGTAAATTTGCTGGGGTTGGTACCTTTGTTCATAATTTAGCTGGGGAATGAGTTAATATTTTTTACTCAAACAATAGCTAAATTATAGCAATTACTGATGGCGCTGAGCTTTACCTGCAACCTTAAATGCACCCATACCG
>JBFKSL010000618.1:0-2698 GCA_041626995.1 Ketobacter sp.
ACCTATGAAAAGAGAAGTCCATACTATCTTATAAGACGGTAAAATACATTCTGTATAGGGGGATAGAAATATAAATCCCACACTTCTTTCTAATAACGTTACGGATTTTGTTAACGTTGTCATTGTGTAAATGAAATCTACACCATAAACTGCCTGCTCAATATAAGAATAATTATAAGTTTTATGCAGATTAGTCCATATTTGGCTCCAAAAGTCCTAAACACACGCTATATTCAGCTATTTTTACTCACCTTCCTGCTTTGCATTCCTGCACTATTTGCGGGCTATATGGGCGATGATTACATACATCACGCCCTTCTAAGCGCCAATATTCCTATAGATAAGCCAAATGACTACTCGCTATTTGGGTTGTTTTCATTTATCGATGGAAACCCTGAGCGAAATCGATTGTTAATGGATTACAGTCTGATTCCTTGGTGGACTTACAGTGAATTAAAATATGCGTTCTGGCGCCCCATTAGCGAAATAAGTCACTGGATAGACCATCAGCTATGGCCCAACCAAGCCTGGCTAATGCACCTGCATAATCTGGTTTGGTACCTACTCATCATTCTGCTGTTATCTCGGCTCTACAAAAAAACGCTTTCGTCGGGCGCGGCCTTGGTTGCTTTAGCTATTTATGCGCTTGATAGCAGTCATGGCTTTACTCTTAGTTGGATTGCAAACCGTAACGCGCTTATCAGTGTCACATTTGGCTTGATAACGCTAACTTTTTATATGCGCTGGAGGAATGAAGGAAATATCATCGATGCCCTGGTTTCCATGCTAAGTCTTGGGCTTGGGTTGTTATCGGCAGAAATGGGAATTTCCATATTTGGTTACCTTGGCGCCTATGCATTGTTTATGGATAAACGAGGGGTGGCAAAAGGCATAGTGGCCACTCTACCTTACTTTGTAATTATCGTTGCATGGTGGCTTTTTTATAAGAGTTCTGGTTTTGGCGCAGCCCATGCCGACTCATACTACATTGACCCTGCCGAACATCCGATTGCCTTCTTAATGAAACTGGCTGAGCGTTTCCCTGTTTTACTTGCCAGCCAATGGGGCATTATTCCAGCAGAGCTATACGGTTTTTCAGGAACTACCAGTTGGCTCTATGTCGCTGTGTGTATCTCCTTTTTGCTTGTTTGCTTAGTACCCGTTCTTATATCCGGCTGGAAAGAGAAGAGCATCCGTTTTTGGCTCAGTGGAATGGTATTCTCTATCTTGCCAGCCCTTACCGCGCTTCCTCACGACCGCTTGCTACTTTTCACTGGTGTGGGTGCCGCCGCCATTTTGGGGCACTTTCTGCATAAACTGTTCGTGATAAAAGAAAGGACTTATAAATGGTTCATTTCCGGGGTGGGATACATGCTCCTCTTCATTCACTTGATCCTTTCCCCGATATTGCTTCCATTTATGGCCTACAGTACAAAAGTTTGGGCAGGCATGATTCCTGACTCGCCTTCTTATTTTGACGGAATCGAAAATATAACCGATAAGCAATTGGTTCTTTTCTCACCACCCATTGCCTCCGCTCTCGCCATCGGCCCTCTGCGTTTTTACCGTAACGAAGCGATGCCTGAGCGTATGTGGACCATCACTTCACAGAGTGATGAATTGGAGTTAAAAAAATTAGATGGTCACAGTATATCTATTCACAACCCTGAAGGGTTTATGCGCGTACAAACGGAACGCGCATTTCGCAATCTAGAGAAATATCCGTTTACTGAAGGAGAGGAGACCAAACTCTCCGGCCTCACCATTTCCATTCACAACTTGAACGATGATGGCTTGCCAACCCAACTGAAGCTGGTATTTGAGAAAGCTCTTTCTGATGATAGGTTATTGTTCTTGCTGTGGGATAGTGATACTCAGCAATACCTGGATATCAAAGTTTAAATAGTGATACCCACCTTTTCGAAACAAGGTTCTTAAGAATGTACGGATGCTGAGCCTGTTGTAGGTGAGCATCTACGAAGGATGCAGCTTCCTCTTGTAATTAAGAGGCTGACAATAACTTTGTTGATTCGCAGCTGTCGCAGTTCACGCTAAGCGGCATCCTGCGCTCGCCATGCAGCTCTGTTCACATGGTTTCATTGTAATGACAGAGATTCATATCTCCCATAAAAAAAAACCCAGTCTCGTTTGAGACTGGGTTTTATCTTTAAGAGCCTGACGATGACCTACTCTCACATGGCGAATGCCACACTACCATCGGCGATGCTGCGTTTCACTTCTGAGTTCGGCAAGGGATCAGGTGGTTCCACAGCTCTATTGTCGTCAGGCAAAGGGGTATGATGACCCGATTGCTTACGCGTTCGTTTCATCAAATTCGTTAATAAGGTAGAAGTCGTCGCGATTTGGTATCGCTTCGCTGTTAGCGGCTACGCTACATATTTAAGACTGTCGTCTTTTCGTTGCTGCATATAACTTGAGTGAAGTGTCTTCACTTAGGGTTATATGGTCAAGCCTCACGGACAATTAGTACTGGTTAGCTCAACGCCTCACAACGCTTCCACACCTTGCCTATCAACCAGGTAGTCTTCCTGGGCCCTACAGAACACTTGAAGTGTTAGTGAGATCTCATCTTGAAGGGGGCTTCCCGCTTAGATGCTTTCAGCGGTTATCCCGTCCGAACATAGCTACCGGGCAATGCCACTGGCGTGACAACCCGAACACCAGAGGTTCGTCCACT
>JBFKSL010000619.1:0-2693 GCA_041626995.1 Ketobacter sp.
CAACCAAACAGCTCTAGCGTTTTGTTATTGCATTCCACAAATCGACCTTCTTTTAAAAGAATAATCGCATCATTGGCATTTTCAAATATCTGCTTATAAAGCTGTGGGTATTCAGAAAACAATGAATTAGCCTCCTGCTATACGTTCCTTGAAATTTCTGATTCACTAAGTATAAGAATCTTTTCGCAGGATAAATGGATATTTCAGCCTTAAACTCAACCAGCAATAAACCCTCAAAAGTCTATAACTTCTGGGTATATAGACCCCTATGGTAGCCGTTATTTTCGTGTTTCTACTCCGCTAGACATTGCAGATTTGTACATCTAATCTCTAAAGATGGCGTACTATATCGGCAGATCTTTTAACAATGAATAATGATCGTATCGTCTGTGTTGATGACAACCCGACTAATCTTATGCTGGTGGAGAAATCACTCGGCAACAACTATCAGGTTCTCTCAGTAGAAGACCCCACCACAGCGTACGCACACATTCAAGAATTCAGTCCTGATCTTATTCTGTTAGATGTAAACATGCCGGATATAAATGGGTATGAGCTGTGCCAACAAATTCGAGAAAATCCGCAATGGGATACCACTCCTATCGTTTTTCTAACCTGCATGAGAGAGCTTGATGATCGTCTGGCCGGTTATTCTGTAGGTGGAGATGGCTATATCACTAAGCCCTTTGATGTACGTGAACTTAAATCCATACTTCATACCCACATATTGCGGAAGAAAAGCCTGGAATCAAAAGAACAGGATATAAATAATCTTCGCACTATTAATTGGTCGATGCTAAAAAACACCAGTGAAATGGGTGAGTTGTTGCGCTTTTCCCAGGGCATAGCAAAACTTAAAAATGAAGCCGCTTTTATCGATCATTTATTTACTACTCTTACAAATTTGGGTTTAACATCCACTATCCTAGTACGCATTACTTCAGGTGAGATTATAGCCCGAAGCGACGGCAAGCCTTTTACCTTAATCGAGAAAGAGCTGTTGGATATGGCACAAAGCGGCAACCGAATTACCGCCAGCGGCAATAAATATATTTTTCGCGGAGATAATTTAATCTTATTGATTCGCAATATGCCTGTGCAAGAAGATGAATTGCTCGGTCGTTTGAAGGACCATCTTTGTGTCCTATTGGATGCAGCAGAGGCTAGCGTTCAACTTATAAATGCCGAAAAAGAGCGTAAACAGGTTCAAGCCCATAAAGCAGACAATATTCTCCAAACCATTAATGAGGAATTCGATGTGGTTGTTCGAGCTGCAGATGAACTCCATGAACAGGCGCATACCAGTATTGAAAATTTGGCTACCGCTATGGAACATGCATTTGCAGTAATGGATCTAACAGAGGAACAAGAAGCGCATATTTTAAAATTTATTGAGAGCGCCAGAGCAGAAGTGGAACATCAACACGAGTTAAAATCCGTTTTTAAACACTCAATGTCTCATATTATGAGCGCGGTGGAAGATCTACGTAATCAAACACTTTAGCTGCTTTCACAAATTATCGCTGTCTATCTTCAATTCAATAAACGACCGTTGTAAGCTAGTATCAATTTTCATAACTTTTTAGGAATGCCATATGCTTTGGGTTGAAGCCAGCATTGCCTTTGCCGCCGTCATGATGGTGCTCTCCACCTTTGTCACCGTAATCATCGAAGTTGGACACCGTTTTTTTCGCTCGCGAGAACAAGGGTTGCGTCAATTGATGGCGCATATGTATCAAGACGTTCTCATCCCTCAGTTTGGCGAAACCGTCGATTACACACTAAAACACTTTCAAGAAGACATGGTAAAAAGTGACTTTTTGCACAATCAGCAGATATCGCTTTGGCAAAGGCTAATCAAGCGCATCATTAATGCGAAAGAACTCACCGCCCTGGAAACAGGACAATTTGTTGAGCGCTTAGCTCTTACTCCATTTGCCGATAAAATAGAGCACATCAGCCAGAATCAATCTCACACTTTAAGCATTCTATTGAACCATATAACGCGCCAGTATTATTTATTTGGTGAGAGTGCATCGGTTTACTTTAAGCGTCGTGCAGGCTTCTATTCCCTACTGGGCGCCTTATGCTTAGTGTTCAGCTTTAACATCAATTGCGTTGATTTATTCTATTCATTGGTAGAACTCAGCGCATGGATCAATAAGCTTATGCTTCCTAACACCCCTGACCTGTTTCCCATTGGCTGGGATCAAGCACCTTGGTACAGTGATACTTGGCATTCCGGAAATGGCTTGATTAACCAAATCTTCGTGAATGCTTTGCCTTTGGCGTTTTGGGTGGGAACGTTATTGGTCACGGCAGCAATGATTGGCTTAGGTGGCCCGTTTTGGTTTGATTTGTATAAAAAGCTGAGTATGTTTGTGGAACTACGCAATCGACAAGGGTCATTTAGTCAAATTGCTGAAAAGGAAGAAGCGGACTGGGGGTTTGTGTTTCAACAGGTAAGGCAAGCCCACCTGCTGAAACAAACCTTGGAAAATTAATCCACTACTGTCACAAGATAGTTTGGATCTTCGATCACGTTCACTTCCACTAAGTCTCCGGCTTTTTTCAGCAATTTTTTGCAGTCGGGGCTTAGGTGTAACAGGTGCACGGTTTTTCCTGATTTTAGGTAGCGGTCTGTCAAGGTATCAATGGCTTCTAATCCAGAATGGTCACATACCTTGGAGTTA
>JBFKSL010000620.1:0-2682 GCA_041626995.1 Ketobacter sp.
CTGCATCAGATAATCCAATGCAGCCATAAGATTTGTATCAGCGCCTTTTTTTGCAAGTGGAATGCCCTCTATTCGCCAATTCAAGTAAGTATCGCCTCTGGTTTCACCAGGCAAAGTGACTCCGGGAGCAATACCGTTAACACGAATCTGCGGAGCAAACTCTAACGCTGCCATTTTAGTGTGATCCGCTAACGCTTTTTTAGATAGCAAATAAGCAGAATACTGATATTGATTGTAGGCAATTTTATTATCAAGAATGTTAATTACCTGGCCTTTTCCAACGCTACGGGCAAAGCTCGAAATCAGCAAATAGGGTGCTACGAAATTAACCCTAAATTGGGTTTCCAGTATTTCTCGGGTGGTATTGTTGGCTACAGCAGCCTGATAAGCCGAGGCATTATTGACGACGCAGCTTAGTTTTGGAAAGCTTTGGCAGACTTTACCGATAAACTCGTCTGTATCGAATGGCTCATTAAAATCCTGGGGATACACTTCACAGCGCACACCCTGGGTTTGTAGCTCGGCGGCCAAATCATTGGCAGCGTCTCTCGATTGGTTACAATGTAGCGCCAAATCAAAGCCCCGTCCTGCTAGATGCCTGGCAAAAAGCCTGCCCAATCGGGTGCCCGCGCCGGTTACCAATACTGCTTGAGAATCCACTTAGATACTGCCTAATTTCTATTGCCAAAGACTTTTTATCTCAAATAGCCTAGCCAAAGTCAATTTAGGCGCTTGTAGGCTTATATTTGTTCCCTTTAACGCATCTATCTCCCTTTTCAGCATATAAAAACATAACCTAGCGATTCCAAACCTTGTTATATTGGGTGGCTAAAAACCTGGATCTATGTTTTTGGGGTTTAGGTGCCAAAACTTCTATATATACAACACTGTTGAACATATTGAAGTACAATCATTACCGCGCCATAATAGTCAAAATTAAACATCTAATTTGGCTGGGTATAAATCAAACAATCTCAAAACAGCCAACATAATAAAACATAACAAAAATAAGGACTAAGAATATGGGAAGAATGTCAACCATCCTGTTCAGCACTCTAGTGTTGTCCATAGCCCTAAGTGGATGCTCGGTTCGCGACATGGCCGCCAGTGGAATGGTGTCATTTGGCAATGAATATATGAGCCCTTGGTTTATGGCATCCAACGACACCGACGTAATGTGCGCGATGGGTGAAGGTATGTCTGCCATGACCTTTCCAATGGGTCCCAATATCGATCCAATGATTCCACTCGTAACATTAGCGTCGGGGATGTGTGCGGATGAAAAAGCCAAAGAAGAAGAATTGCGCTTTTTACGAGCCATGATTAAGAACGATGTTGCCACCGCCCAAGATGCCCGCACCATGCAAAAACGTTGGACTAAGTTATCCGCCGAAAGACAGTACTTTGGCTATCAAGCTGCCGTTCGCTATTTTGGTGAGCCCAGCGCAGAGCAGTGCCCAGACTTTAGCGACCGCAATGAAGAGATGGCCTATTTGTTTGGTATGTTTGGTGGCCTACAGGCCGTTCAAATGGACTTGGCAGTGAGTGGTGCCGCAGGTGTTCCTTTAGATATTATGCCCAAAGCACTCGAGGGTTTACAGTGTGTCAACAGCGACAAATTCTGGGGAATTCCTAATGCCGTACTTGCCGTTGTTGATATCAGTAAAGCCAAAATAGATGACGACAAACCCACCATACAACTGGGTTTAGACCGCTTAGATATGGCCACACGCAAAGGTGAAGAAGAAGGCGTTCGCTTAGTTCATATGATTGAAGCAGCAATGTACATGACACAAGGCGACGATAAGGCTTTGAAAGAAGTCATCCGTAAACATGCGGCCATGAAAGAAGAATACCCCGCCAACCCAGATCTCAACCTATTGGATGAAATGGCTACCCGTGGATTACGTTTGATGTCCGATAAACTTTGGACCGCAAACACCGGCCAGCGTACGCCTTTCGGCAAATTTGGTACGTTCTGGGATGACCAAGCCATACCTAATGACGCCATGGATATTGATGATCTGTTGTAATAAAAATTAAGAGGGACAACCCATGAAAACAAAAATGATAAAACGAATATCCAAATTACTTGTCGGCTTGAGTGCCGGTATTCTTATGAACGTCGCTCAAGCAGCTGAGCCAGTGCCCGTTAAAATGTGCGCTTTTATGTTTATGGGTGAAGGCGGCCCAGAACATCAAGCTCTTCTGGATTATCAGACAGCAGCCCTAAACTGGGGAGTAAAACTGGAATTAAAATCCTATGTGAGCGACAAAATAGTCGTTGAAGAACTTAAATCCGGTATTTGCGACATAGCCAACATGCCTAGTTTACAGGCACGCTCATTCAACAAGTTTACCGGTACACTTGACGCCCCCGCCGCCATGCCTACCTACGAACATTTGCGCACAGTAATACAAACTCTTGCGAAACCCTCTGCAGCAAAATATATGCGTAATGGCGATTATGAAATTGTAGGGATTCAACCGGTTGGAGCGGTCTTTATTTTCAGTAACGACAACAGCATTCAGGGCGTATCTGATCTTGCAGGAAAAAGAATGGCTGTATTGGATTCCATGCCAGAAATGCGTCAATTGGTGGTGGATTTAGGAATGACACCGGTTTCCTCAACACTTACCAATATCTTCCAAAAGTTTAACAACAAAGCGATTGATATTACC
>JBFKSL010000621.1:0-2675 GCA_041626995.1 Ketobacter sp.
CTGTCGTTGGTGCCCTCGGGCGGTCGCACTGGTTTGAGCGCTGCTGCGGTGGCCGCCAATGGCGAAGTGGTGGTGGCCTTTGATTTGATGAATAAAATCAACGAGTTCAACCTGTTGGATCGTACTGCGCGATGTCAGGCGGGCGTGGTGACTGAGCAACTACAACAGTTTGCAGAAGAAAACGGACTTTACTATCCAGTGGATTTTGCCTCTGCGGGTTCCAGTCAGCTGGGTGGAAACATTTCCACCAATGCTGGCGGTATCAAGGTGATTCGCTACGGCATGACTCGTGATTGGGTGGCCGGTCTGAAAGTGGTAACCGGTAAAGGTGATCTGCTGGAACTGAATGGCGATTTAGTGAAAAACGCCACCGGCTATGATTTCCGCCATTTATTCATCGGCGCAGAAGGCACTTTAGGCTTTATTGTGGAAGCCACCATGAAGCTATGTCGTGCACCTCAAAACCTCACCGTACTAGTTTTGGGTGTTCCCGAACTGCGCGCCATTATGAAAGTGTTAGAAGTGTTCCAGGGTGCGATTGATTTAACGGCCTTTGAATTCTTCTCTGAAAAAGCCGTGCAGTTGGTGACAGAGCATCAAGAAGTGCCACGCCCCTTTGCTGAGGCCACGCCATACTACGCGTTGTTGGAATTTGAAGCGGCCACCGATGAGGTGATGGAGCAGGCTATGGCGTTATTCGAATCCTGCGTTGAACAGGGTTATGTGGTGGATGGCGTGATCAGCCAAAGCGAGGCGCAAGCCGAAGCATTGTGGCGCCTGCGCGAAGGTATCAGTGAAACCATTGCACCCTTTACCCCCTATAAAAATGATGTTTCGGTGTTGATCTCAAAAGTGCCTGACTTTTTGGAAGAGATCGATGCCATTGTGGGTGAGCAATATCCTGACTTTGAAATCGTTTGGTTTGGCCATATTGGTGATGGCAATCTTCATCTCAACATTCTTAAACCCGAAAATCTGTCCAAAGAAGAATTTTTTGCCCGTTGCGAAGGGGTGAACACGCAAGTGTTTGAAACCGTGCAAAAGTACAACGGCAGTGTGTCCGCCGAACACGGTGTGGGCATGACCAAAAAGCCTTATTTGCAGTACACCCGCAGCGAAGTGGAAATCGATTACATGCGCTCGGTGAAGCAATTGTTCGATCCGAACAACGTGATGAACCCCGGCAAAATTTTTGATCTGAAGTAGGAATGCTCATGACATATCAGCATGTGGTAGACGGGCGGGTTGTGGACTTGCCGTTGGGGAAAGTGGTGTGTGTTGGTCGCAACTATGCCGAGCATGCTAAGGAATTAAATAACCCGGTGCCCACATCACCCATTTTGTTTATTAAGCCGGCTACCGCTGTGGTGCCATTGCAGGGGGAAATTGCCATTCCCAAAGATCAGGGCGAGTGTCACCACGAGTTGGAAATGTCGGTATTGATAGGCAAGCCGCTGAAGAATGCTTCCGAGCAAGAAGTGAGAGATGCCGTGTTGGGTTATGGTTTAGGTTTGGATCTCACCTTGCGGGAACTGCAATCCAAATTGAAGGAAAAGAGTCACCCCTGGGAAATCGCCAAGAGTTTTGATGGAGCCTGTCCGTTATCGGAGTTTGTGGCCCCTTCAAAAATTGAAAACCCTGAGTGCACGGAATTAAAACTCATCGTTAATGGTGCCTCGCGACAAGTGGGCACCACTAGCGACATGATCACGTCGGTGTTTAAGTTAATTGCCTATATGAGTAATCACTTTACCCTGCAGCCGGGGGATGTGGTGCTTACGGGCACACCTGCTGGGGTCGCGGCGTTGCAGGTGGGAGATCAGTTGCAATTGAGCTTGGCGGAAGCATTGCAGTTGGATGCTGGTGTGATTTAACCATCCTTCCCGTCCTTCCTGCATGACATTGGTTACCCGCTAAGCAGGTAGTCAGTGTCAAGTCACAAGCATTAATTCCGGTCTAGAATTAACTCATCTGCTCCACGAACACTTGAATTCTCGCTGGATTGCAGAGGGAATCCTATGACTGAATCGACTTTTGCTTCCACAAAGCTCGCTCAAGACAAACGTCTACACGCTTTGTGTGAAGCACTTTTTCCCCCAGGCCGTATACTAACTGGCCCTGATAGTGCCCACTTGGCCGCCACCGTGGCGCAATACAGCCTTTCAGTCCCTGCCATGGAGCAATGCCTGCAAGCCCTGCTGCTGGCTTTAGATACCCGCTTTCGAGCTCGTCACTTTCAATCGTTTGCCCTGGCGCCGTTAAAGAAACGACAATCCTTTATCAATGGCCTGAAGCCTGGTTCACCAACGGCGAATTTGATTCACCTGATTAGCTTACCGCTACGCGCCGCCTATCTTCTAAGTGACGAAAACCAAACCAAAATGCAGGCACGCCATCCATTGCATGGCCCCACCAGCAACGAGGCCCCACAACGCTGGCAGCAACAAGTCACCTCGGTGGACGATTTGGAATCGGTCACCGATCTGGAAGCCGATGTGGTGGTCATTGGCACCGGTGCGGGCGGTGCTGCTGCCGCCTATGAGTTGGCCAGTAGTGGCTTGGCTGTGGTGATTTTGGAAGAAGGCCACTACCACCAACGAGATGAGTTTACTGGCAAGCTCACTGAAGTGATTCCCAAGCTGTATCGAGCCAGTGGTGCCACAGCGGCCGTGGGC
>JBFKSL010000622.1:0-2652 GCA_041626995.1 Ketobacter sp.
CTGAAGGTTATCACGATATTACTGCGCAAGTGGTTGGCCCTAACGGTACGACATCCAAAACAATATATGATGTAGTGGTGGCGAATGCTCCTCCGCAAGTGCAAATATCGTTGCCTATTGAAAGTGCTGTATATACAACGGCTGACTTGGTGACATTTATTGCCAGCGCTAGTGACTCAGAAGATGGTGATCTTTCAAGCCAGATTCAGTGGATAGATCAGAATGGTGTGAATTGGGGGTATGGCGCTTCCGTAAATTTATATATGGGCGACGGCATTTATACGATGACGGCAAACGTGATGGATCAGCATGGAGCGACTGCTTCGGATTCTGTTTCATTCACCGTGCTTAATCTGCCGCCGGTGGCAGGAGATGATAGCGGTGAAGTCAACGAAGGCGGCATTGTAACCATAAATTTGATTGCTAATGATGTCGATCAGGTTGAAGGGATTAAGGCGGATTCGGTAATGGTAAATACCAGCCCCAGTTATGGAGCTGTGGTAGTGGCTGTTGACGGTAGCATCACTTATACCCACGATGGAAGTGAGACGGTGACAGATCAACTTACCTATACCGTGCGTGATAATGCGGGTATGGAGTCCAATGTGGCTACAGTTACCATAAATGTTGCTCCGGTAAATGATGCGCCTGTCGCCGTTGCGGATAGCTACAGTTTGCTTTCTGGTGCAACGCTTACTTTAGATGTCATCGCTAACGATAGCGATGCTGATGATGGTCTAGACGCAAGCAGTATCAGTATTGTGTCGTTGCCTACAGAGGGTAATGTGCAAAATAATGGTGATGGCACTTTAACCTATGTTCACAATGGCAGTAGTGCCGCGTTTGATAGTTTCAGCTATTTAATCAGAGATAATGCTGGGGTGGCGTCTAACACTGCAACCGTTTCAATATCAATTGAAGATCCGAATAATAGATTTCCAATAGAAAATGATTTTGAATCAGGTTTGCCTAGTGATGATTGGACATACTATCGATCTAATGCCACCTATGGTCGAATTGCAGTGGTAGATGGTAGGTTGCGAATGGATGTGACTACTAATGGTTATTTCAGCTTGAATGAAGCAATCTTAAATGTGGATTTAACCGGTGCTAACAATGTGACTTTGAGCTTCTTTCAAGCAGACCACAATGATGAATCCACATCCATGCCAGTTTCCTTTGTTGGTCATCATAATAGCGATGGAGTAGCCATCAGTGCTGATGGTAATACCTGGTATCGGGCCGTGCTTTCTTCTGCGCTTGAGGTAAGCACTGCGGGCCAAAACTATACTGTTGACCTGGATGCCGTAGTGGCAAATATTCGTGCGAGTTATGACCCTGGATTTGGCTACGGCGATAATTTTAAAATTAAGTTTCAACAATATGATAATTACGCTTACCCGACAGATGGGCGGGAGTGGGACAATATTAATATTGATGCCACTTATTCCTCGCTGCTGATTGATCCGGATCAGCCGATTAACATTTCTGTTAAAGACACAGATTTGGTTAAGTCTGGTTGTGAAAGCTTCCAGTTAACCAATACCGGAGCTGGAGAGGTTGTATGGGTTGGGTCTGTTGATCAGCCATGGATAAGTTTCCAGGGGAGTGCTGATGGAACTATTCAACCAAACGCTACCGAAATGGTTAATGTTTGCTGGGATGCTGTCGGTTATGGTGTTGGTTACCAGTCAACAGCCAATATTGTGTTTACTGACAATGCTACCGGTGAACAAATTACTCGCAATATTATATTGGAAGTGAGTTCCGGTAGTACATTCAACTACAGCCAAGACTTTTCTTCCGGGTTGCCAAGTGGGGAATGGCAGTATTACAGTTCGAGTTATGCTGGGCGTATTGCTGTGGCCGGTGGCCGTCTAAGAATGGATGTAACCACCAATGGCGTATTTAGCTTAAATGAGGCCGTATTGGCGTTGGATCTGGCGGGTTTATCTGGTCTTCGATTAAGCTTTTTCCAGGCTGAAGCATCTGATGAGCGCCATGGGATGTTGTCGACTCACACGGGCCACTCTGATGGTGATGGTGTTGCCATTAGTGCAGATGGCATTACTTGGTATGAGATCACTTCTGTGAGCGCCTTGGATGTGGGAACGGCTGGAGCGAATTATAGTTTTGATCTTGATGCTGAAGTGGCTCGAATTCAAAGCTCCTACGATCCTTCATTCACCTACACATCGAATTTCAAAATTAAATTTCAGCAGTACGACAACTACTCTCATCCTACAGATGGTCGAGAGTGGGATTCGATAGTGATCACAAATGAATAAAATCAATTAGAAAAATGTGGGAGGCAAGCGCTACGAGCGTTTGCCTCTCGCAGATCTTAGCTGATAGAAAATAGCCAGCGTTAATCCCCCATTCAAAACCGCCGAAGCAACATAAGGCGCTAGCTCATTCCACTGATACAAAACAGACCCTAAAGTTGGCCCCAAAATATAGCCTAGTGCTGGAGCACCAGCGATTACGCCTGCAACTGCTCCCTGTTCTTCAGACGATACTGATAGAGATGCCGCTGCTGAAAACCCAGGTAGGCATAATCCAAAGCCAAAGCCCACACAGGAAAACGCAATCATGGCATCCATTTCGGCGCTCAGCTGAATCAAAATCAGATATCCCACCATCATCAAGGGA
>JBFKSL010000623.1:0-2650 GCA_041626995.1 Ketobacter sp.
CTAATGTGTTTTTCCACACCGGGCAAAACATGGGAACATAAAATTACTCCGCAGCCATGATCGCGAAGTTCGTCCACCATGCTGTAAAACTCTTGGGTGGCGATGGGGTCGAGCCCAACGGTGGGTTCATCCAGCAGTAACAGTTTGGGTTGGCTGAGCAGGGCTTGAGCTAAACCCAATCGTTGCCGCATGCCTTTAGAATAGGTTTTTACTTTACGGTCCACTGCATGTTGCAAGCCAATGCGTTCTAACAGTTGGTCTGCGGTTTGGGTGGATACTTTTTTGAAACGGGCAAAATAATGCAATACTTCGCGCCCGGTCAGTTGGGGATAGAAGGTGACGTTCTCTGGTAGAAAACCAATTTGAAAACGTAGTTGGCTGAAGCTTGAATGCCACGGTGCTTGATTTAGTACCTGAATGTTGCCTTGGCTTGGTCTCTCCAGCCCTAAAATCAACTTCATTGAGGTGGTTTTACCTGCACCATTGTGTCCGAACAAACCCAATACTTCGCCTGGCTCCAGGTTTAGACTAATGCCGCGCAGAGCTTGCACGTTGCCAAAATGTTTATGAACTTGTTCCAACCGAATAAGGCTCATGGTTTGATTCCATGTGGTGTCATTAATGGGAAGCTATCTTTTACGCCACTGCTTTTTAAAACAGGAAAGGCTTGCTGAATCCAGCGTAGCGTCTCCATGGCGGGGCTGTTAATAAGTAGGCGCGCCAACGGGTAAGTCCATAACAGTTTATCCATAGCATCATTGGGTTCGTAATGGGCGTCACCCACGCCATCCTGATTTCGGTCCCAGCCTAAATAGTCGCTCCAATAATTACCTTGCTCTTGGTAAGACCATTCTTGTTCACGATTGGAAACGTATTTTACTTGTTGCCTATTGCGAATAAAGGCATTTTGAAAAATACGATTATCTTCTGATCCGGCGGTTAAATGAATGCCCAGGTCGGCATTTTGAAAACGATTTCTTTCTATTACATTAAATACGGAGTTGTAGATGAATAGCGCTTTCCCTTCTGCACCCTGAATTAATCCTGTTCCGGTTGGATTGCTGCCGGTTTGAACATTAAGCACGGTGTTTTCATGCAGATGAGAATCGGTAATGAAGTTCATCAAAATGCCATAATTTTCGTCTTGCTCTGAGCGATTGCCAAATACATGGAGGTGTTTAGACTGCATTAGTGCATAGCCGGTGCGCGTATTGTTGGTTTTATTGTAAGAAACTTCGTTGTGATAAGAGTACATATAATGAATACCATAACGAAGATGATGCAAATGATTGTTTGATAGACGGTTGCCATTGCTGGTATCGATATAGATACCATCGCGGGTGTGCCAAACTTCGTTGTGCTCTACGTTGGCGCCAGTGGCAGAAAATAAATGAATGCCGTTACCTCGATCCTGGGATCGTATTTGTTGATTTCCCTTAATCTTGTTGTAGGCGATATAGGCATCTTTGCTGGCATCAATCCAAATGCCAAAGCCATCACCAATGAAATCGTTATTTTCTATGTGTACCTTGTGAGCGTGCTTTTCAACAAAAATGGCGGCATTCATTTTGGTTAAATTCGCTCCCCAGTTACGAAAGCTGCAATCTTTGATGGTGACTTTTTCTGATCGAATACGAATGCCATCACCTTTATTGTTCGCGTCGAAGGTCGCCCCTTTCTGGCACTGAATTTCTATTGGGTGTTGAATCGTGAAATTGCCCTGGTAGGTGCCAGGGCGTAAATTGATTTTAGATGCGTTTTGATTAATAAGGGCCGCATGCAGCGTTGCGCTATCGGCTAACGTATTTGCCTGGGTCGTTGTAAAATAGGCCAACAAGCAAAGAGCTAATAACGCAACGCGCATAACTTAGGCTTCCACCAACATGCGTCCACGCATTTCCATATGAAGCGCGTGGCAGAACCAGTGGCAGTAATACCAGAAGAGTCCAGGCTTATCGGCTTTAAAGGTAATAGAGCTGGTTTGTTGTGGGCCAATCTCCATGCTAACGCCGTGTTGGCATAAAGCAAAGCCGTGGGTTACGTCCTCAATTTTGTCTAAGTTGGTCACCACGACAGTAACTTCGTCGCCTGCTTTTACGGTGAATTCCGTCATTCCGAAGTTGGGTGCGGCTGATGTCATATAAACACGTACTTTTTTGCCGTTACGAACCACTTTGTTGTCGCGCTCTAACGTGATGCCATCTTTTTTGGCCATAGCCACAGTTTCTGCGAAGAATGGATCATCCCGCGTCCACAGTTTAGATGGTTTCATTTTGCTGCGATGCACCAGCATACAGTCGTGCGGTTCAGCAAAGGTTGGGCCATCGTGCACCAGTTTCATTTCTTCGCCAGATATGTCGATCAACTGATCGTTTTCAGCGTGTAACGGGCCTACGGGAAGGAATCGGTCTTTGGAAAACTTACACAACGAAATTAAGTATTTTCCATCGGCGTCACGGGTTTCGCCCATGGTTGTGTGGTTGTGGCCCGGTTGATATTGCACATCCAATTTCTGTTTGATGTAATTTACTTTTTTGCCGTTGTAAGCTTTTATGGCATCGTCCACTCGCCACTTACAAATTTGGCTGTCGATAAACAATGTAGTGTAAGCATTACCTTTATTGTCAAAGGCCGTGTGTAGAGGCCCCAA
>JBFKSL010000624.1:0-2647 GCA_041626995.1 Ketobacter sp.
AGGGCAATAATAAATGCCGAAAAAGCGCCAAAACTGCGCCAGTCGGTTTTGGTTTGCGGCTTGGCAAAACTGAAGGCAAAGAAAATAAATATCGCTGAATTGAGTATCACCAGCGTCCAGAGGCCGTAAGCAGATTCACCGTGCATGCTTGTTCTCCTGTTATATTATTGGGTTAATGGTGATGACGGTTTTCGTTTTCCCGGCGGCCTTCTTCCAAGCCACGTTGATAGGAATCCTGTTCGGATTCATCCTCATGCTGGCCATGGTCACCGTGACCGCCATGTCCCCCATGCATAAACAGATGCATAAACGGACACGCAAGGAAAATCAGGAACGGCAAAAACTGCCAGACATGTTGACGGTGCTCCATCAGCAGAAAATACGTGACCGCACCGATAAGTCCCAATGCAGCCAGGCCTTTGGGTGTCAACCAGAATGATGTTTTTTGAGTCGCCATATCACACCTCACCTGTGTAATTGAAAATCGTTGTCTGTTGCACTGCGTTTATCGTGTATCCATAGCAGGTCATTGATTGGAACAATGCAGACCAATCCTTCACTGTCGGTGTTAACGTGTGCCGCATCGATAATTAACTGAGCAATATCTTTCGCCTGATCGTCCCTGGAATACACTTCCATTTGAATATGCTTGACCAAATGGTTGTCATTATAACTGTCGAAATAGCGCCCTCGACCACGAACCGGATGCAAGGTAAAACCCTTCACCCCATGCTGAATCAGAGTCTCTTCCACATCCTTCAGGCGAAAGTCATCGAATATGGCGGTCACTTTGTTAATCTGCATTATTTTTTCTCCAGGGTGACGCGTTTCAGCAATATGGAGTTTCCGATAACCGTCAGAGAGCTGACCGTCATCGCAATCACACCAATCATTGGATGAAGTAATCCCAGTGCAGCAACGGGAATAGCCGAGAGGTTATAAATCCAAGCCCAAAAGAGGTTTTCTATAATTTTTCTAAAGGTTGCCCTGGAGAGGCGAATGGCTTCTACAAACTTTGTCAACTCGCCTTTAACCAACGTGACATCCGCTGCCTCTATAGCGACGTCGGCACCCGCACCAATAGCCACACCCACATTGGCTTGCTTTAAAGCCGGTGCGTCATTAATGCCATCGCCGACCATTGCGACTTTGTTGTCGTATTTCTCTTGTAGCTTTTGGATCGCTTCAACTTTTCCTTCGGGCAACACACCAGCGAGCACCTCATCGATGCCAACCAGATTTGCGACGTAGTTTGCCGTTCGCTCATTGTCGCCGGTCACCATCGCCACATGTATTCCTAACTCATGTAACGCTTTTATCGCTTCACGAGAATCCGCCTTAATCGTATCTGCAACCGCCACAACACCAGCAGCCTGATGGTCAATAGCGACCAACATAGCTGTCTTTCCTTCGGTTTCCAATTGTGTGAGCTGGCGATCCAAGTCGCCTAATTCGATGCCCAGCTCACCCAACAGACGTCGACTGCCTATATAGACTTCACGCCCGTCTACAACACCCTGAACGCCTCGCGCTGTTATCGCTTTAAAATGCTCGACCTCGGGAATCGTAATATTTTTCTCTCTCGCACCCTGCACAATTGCTTGCCCAAGCGGATGTTCGGAACCCGCTTCTGCCGAGGCCGCCACTTGGAGTACTAAGGACTCATCAAAGCCGTTGGCTGCGATGACATCGGTGAGTGCAGGCTTCCCTTGCGTGATCGTTCCGGTTTTATCCAGCACGACCATTTGTATATCCTTGAGAGTTTGAATGGCTTCGCCCGAACGAATCAGCACCCCCCGCTCTGCACCTAAGCCGGAACCCACCATAATGGCAGTTGGGGTCGCAAGCCCAAGGGCACAGGGACAGGCAATAACCAGCACGGCTACCGCCGCCAGTATTGCAGCGAGCAATGGGGAAAGATCAGGATCAACCCAGGGCAAAAATTCCGCCCCCCACACCAGAATCGGCCGTAACTCATTGGCAAAGGTCAACCATATAAGGAAACTAGCCACAGCGATTACAATGACTCCCGGAACAAATTTAGCCGTTACCCTGTCTGCAAACTCCTGGATGGGCACCTTGGAACCCTGCGCTTCCTCCACCAGTTTGATCACCTGCGATAAAAACGTGTCTGCACCAATCTTAGTGGCACGTACTTTTAGCAGTCCTTCCTTGTTGATCGTTGCGCCAATCACGGCATCGCCCGGATTTTTTTCAACCGGCACCGACTCTCCAGTCGCAATGGACTCATCCAGATGACTACTCCCATCCATGATCTCTCCATCAGTAGGCACTTTCGCTCCGGGACGGATCAACATAACATCGCCTATCACCAAGTCCGCCACCGGAATCTCAACTTCCTCATTGTCGCGGATGATGGTGGCCGTTTTAGCACCTAAAGTCAGTAGGCGCTTGATGGCTTGAGAGGCACGTCCCTTCGCTCGTGTTTCCAAGTATTTTCCGAGCATATGAAAGGTCATAATAGTGGCCGCCATTTCGATAAATGACGTCATGGGATAGATAAAGCCAATCAAGCCGATCAGGTATGGAGGCAAGCTACCCAGTGAAATCAGTACATCCATGTTGGCTGTACGGTTTGTCAACGAGCGCCAGGCCGATCGGTGTGTCGCCATGCCTCCTTGAAAAA